>NZ_CATKPX010000047.1:0-24836 GCF_949767755.1 Pseudomonas sp. IT-P4
GCCTCCAGAATCTGCCGTCAACAGCTATTTTCATAAAACTGTCATATAGTTCAAAAAGCCCCAGAAACGCGAAGGCCGGCCACAAGGGCCGGCCTTCTTTACCCTTCTACTTACAAGCTAGGGAACGCGAACTGCGAAGCTTCATGGCTCGCACGCTGCGGCCAGCGCTGGGTGATGGCCTTGCGGCGGGTATAGAAACGCACGCCATCCGGGCCATAGGCGTGCAGGTCGCCGAACAGCGAACGCTTCCAGCCGCCAAAGCTGTGATAAGCCACCGGCACCGGCAGCGGTACGTTGACACCGACCATGCCGACTTCGATCTCGTCGCAGAACAACCGCGCCGCTTCGCCGTCACGGGTGAAGATGCAGGTGCCGTTGCCATATTCGTGATCGTTGATCAGTTGCATGGCTTCTTCCAGGCTGTTGACCCGAACAACACACAGCACCGGCCCGAAGATCTCTTCTTGATAGATGCGCATTTCTGGCGTGACGTTGTCGAACAGGCAACCACCCAGGAAGAAGCCTTCCTCGTGACCAGCGACGGTCAGGCCACGGCCGTCCACCACCAGTGTCGCGCCGGCGGCTACGCCGTCTTCTACATAACCGCTGACTTTGTCCCGCGCCTGGCCAGTCACCAGTGGGCCCATGTCCAGGCCGCAGTTGGTACCGGCACCGATTTTCAGCGCCTTGATTTGCGGAACCAGTTTGGCCACCAATGCATCCGCGACCTGGTCACCCACACACACCGCTACCGAGATCGCCATGCAACGCTCGCCGCAGGAACCGTAGGCCGCGCCCATCAGTGCGCTGACAGCGTTATCCAGATCCGCATCCGGCATCAGCACCGCATGGTTCTTCGCACCGCCCAGGGCCTGGACGCGCTTGCCGCGCTTGGTGCCTTCGGAATAGATGTATTCGGCAATCGGCGTCGAACCAACGAAACTCAGCGCTTTGACTTCCGGCGCTTCGATCAATGCGTCCACCGCAGTCTTGTCACCATGCACCACGCTCAGCACGCCTTTCGGCAGACCAGCCTCCAGCAGCAGCTGGGCGATCAGCAACGTCGAGCTCGGGTCGCGCTCGGATGGCTTGAGGATGAAGCAGTTGCCGCAGACGATCGCCAGCGGGTACATCCACAACGGCACCATGGCCGGGAAGTTGAACGGCGTGATACCGGCAACCACGCCCAGCGGCTGGAAGTCCGACCAGGCGTCGATGTTAGGGCCGACGTTACGGCTGTACTCGCCCTTGAGGATTTCCGGAGCCGCGCAAGCGAACTCGACGTTCTCGATGCCGCGCTTCAATTCACCGGCAGCATCTTCCAGGGTCTTGCCGTGCTCTTCGCTGATCAATTGCGAGATGCGCGCTTCGTTCTGCTCCAGCAGTTGCTTGAAGCGGAACATCACTTGGGCACGCTTGGCCGGCGGCGTGTTGCGCCAGGCCGGGAATGCAGCCTTGGCCGCGTCGATAGCGCTCTGGATGGTTTCGCGGGTCGCCAGCGGCAGCTTGTGGATAGCCTGGCCGGTAGACGGGTTGAACACATCAACCGCGCGACCGTTCTCGGTCACCAGTTCGCCATTGATCAAATGCGGAATAACGCTCATGGAAGCTCCTGAAAAGTTGTCCACAGGTGCTCGCTTCGGAGCACCTGTTGCTTGTAGGTATATAGAAGGAGAAATCAGTCGATCTTGCTCAGCACTTCGCCGACCGCGTCGAACAGACGATCCAGGTCCTGCGGCTTGCTGTTGAAGGTTGGGCCGAACTGCAGGGTGTCGCCGCCGAAGCGTACGTAGAAGCCGGCTTTCCACAGCGCCATGCCGGCTTCGAACGGACGCACGATGGCATCGCCGTCACGAGGGGCGATCTGGATCGCGCCGGCCAGGCCGAAGTTGCGGATGTCGATGATGTTCTTGGTGCCCTTGAGACCGTGCAGCGCGTTTTCGAAATGCGGCGCGACTTCGGCCACGCTCTGCACCAGGTTTTCCTTTTGCAGCAGGTCGAGTGCTGCCAGGCCAGCGGCACAAGCCACCGGGTGCGCGGAATAGGTGTAGCCATGGGGGAATTCAACCGCGTATTCAGGCGTCGGCTGATTCATGAAGGTCTGGTAGATCTCGGAGCTGGCGATCACCGCGCCCATCGGGATCGCACCGTTGGTGACTTGCTTGGCGATGCACATCAGGTCCGGGGTCACACCGAAGGTGGTAGCACCGAACATGGTGCCGGTACGGCCGAAACCGGTGATCACTTCGTCGAACACCAGCAGGATATTGTGCTGGTCGCAGATTTCACGCAGACGCTTGAGGTAACCCTGAGGCGGAACCAGCACGCCAGCGGAACCGGCCAATGGCTCGACGAAGACTGCCGCGATGTTCGACGCATCGTGCAGTTCGATCAACTTCAGCAGTTCGTCAGCCAGGGCGATACCACCCTGCTCCGGCATGCCACGGGAGTAAGCGTTGCTTGCCAGCAAAGTGTGCGGCAGGTGATCGACGTCCATCATCGCCTGACCGAACAGCTTGCGGTTGCCGTTTACGCCACCGAGGCTGGTGCCGGCGATGTTCACACCGTGGTAACCACGGGCACGGCCGATCATTTTGGTCTTGGTCGACTGGCCCTTCAGGCGCCAGTAGGCACGGACCATCTTCACGGCAGTGTCAGCACACTCGGAGCCCGAGTCGGTGAAGAACACGTGGTTCAGGTTGCCCGGGGTCAGGTCGGTGATTTTTTCAGCCAGCTGGAAGGACAGCGGATGACCGTACTGGAAGGCTGGCGAGTAATCGAGGGTGCCCAGCTGCTTGGCGACCGCTTCCTGGATTTCCTTGCGGGTGTGCCCGGCGCCACAGGTCCACAGACCGGACAGCGAGTCATATACCTTGCGGCCCTTATCGTCGATCAGCCAGCTGCCTTCGGCGCCAACGATCAGCCGTGGATCGCGCTGGAAGTTGCGGTTGGCGGTGTAAGGCATCCAGTGAGCATCGAGCTTGAGCTGGCTGGCCAGGGAAGTCGGGGCGTTTTCAGGCAAGTTCATGGGCAAAACCTCGCAAGGCAATAAGCGGCGTAATGATTGAAAACCGTTGTTGCAGCTAAATTGCCACGGAGATAAAGTCTGTGAAATGCAACTCTTCTAATGTTCAGTCAGCCAATTACTAAACTTTTGAGTAACCCGCATGAGCACTCGCCGTCCCGATCCGCTGGCCCAGGTCAGCGACTTTGATATTCGCCTGCTGAGGATTTTCCGCAGCGTGGTGGAATGCGGCGGCTTCTCTGCGGCGGAAACCGTACTGGGCATCGGGCGCTCGGCGATCAGCCAGCAGATGAGCGATCTGGAGCAGCGCCTCGGTCTGCGCCTGTGCCAACGGGGACGTGCCGGGTTTTCCCTGACCGAAGAAGGCCGCGAGGTCTATCAATCGGCGTTGCAGCTGTTAAGTGCACTGGAAAGCTTCCGCACCGAGGTCAATGGCCTGCACCAACACTTGCGCGGCGAATTGATCATCGGCTTGACGGACAACCTGGTCACCCTGCCCCACATGCGCATCACCCATGCCCTTGCGCAATTGAAAGAACGCGGCCCGGACGTGCAGATCCAGATCCGCATGATCGCGCCCAATGAAGTCGAACAAGGCGTGCTCGACGGTCGCCTGCACGTCGGCGTGGTACCGCAGGCCAGCGCACTGTCGGGGCTGGAGTATCAACCGCTGTATAGCGAGCGGTCGCTGTTGTACTGCGCAGTCGGGCACCCGCTGTTTTATGTCGACGACAAGCAACTGGACGACGAACGCCTGAACAGTCAGGACGCCATCGCACCCACCTTCCGTTTGCCGGCGGAAATCCAGGCTCACTACCAGGCACTCAACTGCACCGCCAGCGCCTCGGACCGCGAAGGCATGGCGTTCCTGATCCTGACCGGGCGCTACATCGGTTACCTGCCGGATCACTACGCGAGTCTTTGGGTGCAGCAAGGCCGGTTGCGCGCATTGAAAGCCAAAACGCGTTTCTATGATCTCAGCCTTGCATCGGTCACCCGCAAGGGTCGTCGCCCGCATCTTGTGCTGGAAAGCTTTCTGGAGAGTCTGGCGGCGACGCGCTGAAAGACTTGTCTGTAGCCTGCCGGTGCGCTATCAACGCACTGGCCGCACCCACTCATCTTCTCGGAAGTGCCTATGACCTTTGAAGTCCCTGCCCACGGCGCAAAACCCGTCAGCCGCATTCGTCAGAAAAACGAAGAGACCATCATCAAGGCCGCCGAAGACGAGTTCGCCCGTCACGGGTACAAAGGCACGAGCATGAACACCATCGCCCAGAATGCCGGGCTGCCCAAGGCGAACCTGCATTACTACTTCACCAACAAGCTTGGTTTGTACGTGGCGGTGCTGAGCAACATCATCGAGCTGTGGGACAGTACCTTCAACACCCTCACCGCCGAGGACGATCCGAGCGAAGCCTTGACCCGCTACATCCGCGCGAAAATGGAGTTCTCCCGACGCCAGCCGCAAGCCTCGCGAATTTTTGCCATGGAAGTCATCAGCGGCGGCGAGTGCCTGACCGAGTACTTCAACCAGGATTATCGCGCCTGGTTCCAAGGGCGTGCGGGCGTATTCCAGGCGTGGATCGACGCCGGTAAAATGGACCCGGTCGATCCGGTACACCTGATCTTCCTGTTGTGGGGCAGCACCCAGCACTACGCCGACTTCGCCACGCAGATCTGCCGCGTCACCGGGCGCTCCAGGTTGACCAAGCAGGACATGGAAGACGCCGGGGATAACCTGATCCGCATCATTCTCAAGGGCTGCGGCCTGAAACCTGCCATCTAAGCACTTATGCCATTTACCCTCAGCGGTTTTTGCGACTACCGCGAAGAGATTCGCAAGAGCCGCTTCATGACCTTCGCCGCGCCGATCTCCAGCCCGGCCGAGGCCCAGGCGTTCATTGAACAGCACAGCGACTTGAATGCCTCGCACAACTGCTGGGCCTGGAAACTCGGCGATCAGTATCGCAGCACCGATGATGGCGAGCCCGGCGGTACGGCAGGCCGGCCGATTCTGGCAGCGATCGAGGCACAGGATTGCGATCAGGTCGCGGTGCTGGTGATTCGCTGGTATGGCGGCATCCAACTGGGCACCGGGGGGCTCGCCCGGGCCTATGGCGGGGGTGCAAACAAATGCCTGCAAGCTGCGCCGAAGATCGAGCTGATCAGCCGGGTTCCGCTGCGTTGCGCGTGCGGATTTGCCGAGCTGGCCCTGGTCAAGCTGCGGGTGGCAGAGGCAGGTGGATTGGTTGTGGATGAAAGCTTCACCGCCAATGGTGTCGAGTTGCAGTTGGCCGTGGGCGATGCGCAGATCGACACCTTGCAGTCACAACTGGCCGATTTGAGTCGCGGGCGCATTCTGTTACAGCGCTGAATCACAGGCTGCGATCTTTTGGGGCACACCGGCTTTTCACTTATTCCATATTTGCCCACATCTGCTGTGCACCCGGCTGTGGATAACCTGAGCACATACCGCTGTAACCCTTCTGTCATGCGGCTTTGCGGACTTTGCTCAATTTTCGTCCAATCTGCCATCAAGCACATCAAATTCAAATAAAAACAAACAGTTACAACGGTTTATCGCCTTTAGAAGAAAGCCACTCAGTGCTTATGCCCGTGCTCTGAGCTTGCACACAAATACTGTGGAGCAATCTGTGGATAACCCGTTCATGGCCGTCTCGGCGCCCTGCACGGTATGGCTTGTGGTTGATTGCTCATTTTTTGAGCAAAAGCGCGCGAGCAAAATCGGGGCTTGATTTGCGCCATTGCCCCCATGTGGTGCCGGACTCTGCGTAGCGCATCCGCAAGCTGCGTACTCAACGCCTCTACTCGCAGGGCTTCGAGGTTTTCCTGACCTAATGGCCAGAAAATTGCTTTATCCACAGGCACAAATCCAACAGCACTGAGCCTGTCATGCCCAATCACGCTCCAATCCCCGATACGGTTCCGCGCCTGCAACTGCGCAGAATCAGCAAACGCTACCCTGGTTGCCAGGCCAACGATGCCATCGACCTGACCATTGCCCCTGGCGAGATCCATGCCCTGCTCGGGGAAAACGGCGCGGGAAAAAGCACGCTGATGAAGATCATCTACGGCGTCACCCACGCCGATTCCGGCGAAGTGATCTGGCAAGGTCAGCGGGTGAGCCTGCGCAACCCGGCCCAGGCCCGGGGTTTGGGAATCGGCATGGTGTTCCAGCATTTCTCGCTGTTCGAGACCCTGAGCGTGGCGCAGAACATCGCCCTGGCCATGGGCGCGGCGGCAGGCACGCCCAGACAGCTTGAGCCGAAGATTCGCGAAGTGTCCCGGCGCTATGGCATGGCGCTGGAACCGGAGCGACTTGTCCACAGCCTGTCGATCGGTGAACGGCAACGGGTGGAAATCATTCGCTGCCTGATGCAGGACATCCGTCTGTTGATTCTCGATGAACCGACTTCAGTGCTGACCCCGCAGGAGGCCGATGACTTGTTCGTTACCCTGCGCCGGCTCGCCGCCGAAGGCTGCAGCATTTTGTTCATCAGCCACAAGCTCGGGGAAGTGCGCGCGTTGTGCCACAGTGCAACGGTTTTACGAGGCGGTCGGGTGGCCGGGCATTGCGTGCCGGCCGAGTGTTCGGATCAGCAACTGGCGCGCTTGATGGTCGGTGAAGCCGCGGAGTTGATCGCTGACTATCCGAAGGCTACCGGAGGTGATGCGTTCCTTGATGTCCGTGGCTTGTCCTGGCACAACCCGGACCCGTTCGGCTGCTCGCTTGCCAACATCGACCTTGAAGTGCGCCGTGGTGAAATTGTCGGCATCGCCGGTGTCGCCGGCAATGGCCAGGATGAGTTGCTGGCCCTGCTCAGCGGCGAAGAACTGTTGCCCCGCAACGCCAGCGCGACGATAAGTTTTGGCCGGGAGCCAGTCGCCCATTTGCGTCCCGATGCTCGCCGCCAACTCGGCCTGGCGTTCGTCCCCGCCGAACGCCTGGGTCATGGTGCGGTGCCGGAGCTGAGCCTGGCGGACAACGCGCTGCTGACCGCTTTCCAGCAAGGATTGGTGAGCAACGGCCTGATCCGGCACGGCAAAGTCGAAGCACTGGCCGAGGAAATCATCCGCCGTTTCGGGGTCAAGACACCCGATAGCCAGGCGCCAGCCCGCAGCCTGTCCGGGGGCAATTTGCAGAAATTCATCCTTGGCCGGGAAATCCTTCAGCGTCCGAAACTGCTGGTCGCCGCACACCCGACCTGGGGCGTGGACGTCGGCGCCGCCGCCACCATTCACCGCGCCTTGATTGCCTTGCGCGATGCCGGCGCGGCGATCCTGGTGATCTCCGAAGACCTCGACGAACTGTTCCAGATCAGCGACCGCCTTGGCGCCCTGTGCGGCGGTCGACTGTCGGCGCTCCACGCTACCGTCGATACCCGCCTGAGCGATGTCGGCGGCTGGATGGCCGGCCAATTCAGTGCCCCTCAATCACTCGCATCCGCCCCGCGTTAACGGAGTGTCACATGCTGCTTTCTCTTGAACCCCGCGGCCAGCAATCGCGCCTGATGCTGTGGTGCTCGCCGTTGCTGGCGGCTGCACTGACCCTGGGCTGTGGATCCTTATTGTTTATCGCGCTCGGGCACGACCCGCTGTTGACTTTGCACACCTTGCTGATTGCACCGGTCAGCGACCTGTATGGCGTATCTGAACTGTTGGTCAAAGCCCTGCCGATTCTGCTCTGCGCATTGGGCCTGGCCGTCGCCTATCAGGCGCGCATCTGGAACATCGGTGCCGAAGGTCAACTGCTGCTCGGTGCGTTGGCCGGCAGTGCGCTGGCAGTGAACATCGTCGACATGCAAAGTCGCTGGGCGCTGGTGCTGATCTTGCTCACCGGCACCTTGGCCGGAGCTGCGTGGGCCGGGCTGACGGCGTGGTTGCGCACGCGCTTCAACGCCAATGAGATCCTCACCAGCATCATGCTCAATTACATCGCCCTGAACCTTTTGTTGTATTGCGTGCACGGGCCACTGAAAGATCCGGAAGGTTTCAATTTTCCGCAATCGGCGATGTTCGGCGACGCCAGCCGCTTGCCGCTGCTGATGGAAGATGGCCGGGGCCACGCCGGGGTTTACTTCGCCCTGCTCGTGTTGGTGACCGTGTGGGTGTTGTTGCAAAAAAGCTTTGTCGGTTTCCAGATCAAGGTGCTCGGGCTGGACAAGCGGGCCGCCGGTTTCGTCGGCTTTCGCCAGAAGCGTCTGATCTGGCTCGCTCTGTTGATCAGCGGCGGCCTGGCGGGGCTTGCCGGTGTTTGCGAAGTTACCGGCCCCATCGGCCAACTGGTGCCGCAGGTCTCGCCGGGCTACGGCTATGCGGCGATCACCGTGGCATTTCTCGGCCGTCTGAATCCTGTCGGCATATTGTTTTCCAGCCTGTTGATGGCGCTGCTGTACATCGGCGGCGAAAGCGCACAAATGAGCCTGAACCTGCCGCAAGCGATCACACAATTGTTCCAGGGCATGATGCTGTTTTTCCTGCTGGCCAGTGATGTGCTGATCCTCTACCGACCGCGCTTGAACCTGCGCTGGACCCGCCGCGCACAAACCACCGCCGTACAAGCAGGAGCGCTGTGATGGATATCGATCTGCTGAGCAATATTTTCTACGCCATGGTCCGCTGCGGTACGCCGTTGCTGCTGGTGGCGCTGGGGGAACTGATCTGCGAGAAAAGCGGCGTCCTCAACCTCGGCCAGGAAGGCATGATGCTGTTTGGCGCGGTGATCGGTTTCATCGTCGCGTTCAACACCGGCCACCTGTGGCTCGGCGTGTTGCTGGCGATGCTCGCCGGGATGCTGTTGTCATCGCTGTTTGCCCTGGTGGCGCTGGTGTTCAACGCCAATCAGGTGGCCACCGGCCTGGCCCTGACGATTTTCGGCGTGGGCCTGTCGACCTTCGTCGGCTCAGCGTGGGTCGGCAAACCGCTGGCGGGGTTCGAGCCGATGGCGATTCCCTACCTGAGTGAAATCCCGCTGATCGGGCGGATGCTGTTTGCCCAGGACCTGTTGGTGTATCTGTCGTTCGCGCTGTTTGCGCTGGTGGCCTGGGTGATTCTGAAAAGCCGCGCCGGGCTGATCATCCAGGCGGTCGGGGAAAACCCGGATGCGGCCAGCGCCATGGGCTTGCCGGTGCTGGCTGTGCGCACGCTGGCGGTGTTGTTCGGCGGTGCGATGGCTGGGTTGGCCGGGGCATATCTGTCCCTGGCTTACACACCAATGTGGGCGGAGAACATGAGCGCCGGGCGTGGCTGGATTGCCCTGGCGCTGGTGGTGTTCGCCAGTTGGCGGGTGTGGCGCCTGCTGCTCGGCGCCTACCTGTTCGGGCTCGCCAGCATCCTGCACCTGGTGGCGCAGGGATTGGGGCTGGCGATTGCGTCCAGTCTGCTGGCGATGCTGCCGTATGTCGCGACCATTGTGGTGCTGGTGCTGCTGTCACGGGATGCGCTGCGCACACGGTTGTATGCGCCAGTGTCGTTGGGGCAGCCGTGGCAGGCTGGGCATTAGTGGTTGTCTGGTCTGGCCTCTTCGCGAGCAAGCCCGCTCCCACAGGGATCGCTGGCATGGCAACAATTCAGATCACACCGCAGAACCTTGAGGGAGCGAGCTTGCTCGCGATGGCATCCGCACTGGCAACACCTGAGCAATGCCCCATGCCAATTCAAACACCAGAAAAACCACCAGAATCGAACTCGCGCCGTGAACCAGGGCATAAGCCTGCCAGGCCGAGAACAGAAACCTGGCCACGGCGTCATAGCGCCCATAAACCTGCTGCGGATCACGAATCCGCAGCACCGCCCATACGCAGACAATCGACCCCAGCAGATTCGCCATCAGCATATGCACCGGTTCGAACGGTGGCAGCTCACCGGACAAACTCAGCGCCTGGCTCACCCCCGTCAAAAGACCATGCAACGCAGCAAAACTCCACGGCGTGACGAACGCGACCGTCACGATCAGGTCATACCAGGCACTGCCTTGCACCAACCGGCGATATTGCGTTGTAGTCCACATCGACATTGCTCCATCAATCCAGGGAGCAACAAGGCTAAAGCCTGGAGTATGCTCCAGGGTCAAGCCCCCTCGAGACGTCATGATGCGCATCGGTGAATTAGCCCAGGCCAGCGCCGTCAGCCGCGACACGCTGCGCTTCTACGAGCAGCGCGGATTGATTGCGGCACAACGCAGCGCCAACGGGTATCGCGACTATCCGCCAGACGTGGTGCAACTGGTGCAATACATCAAGACCGCTCAACGACTGGGCTTTACCCTCGGCGAGATCGGCAACAGCGTCGCTACAATCTGGCAATCGCCCGATCCGGACACCGCCGTCACGCAGCTGCTGCAAGACAAACTCAAACTGATCGAAACCCGCATGGCCGAACTCGGCGCGCTGCGCGAAGAGTTGCAACAACGGCTCGGGCAACAGTGTCCATTGAATCCACGATCCTGACCTTTCAAGGAAACCACTCATGTCCAAGGCAAAAAACGCACTCATCATCGGCGCCTCCCGGGGGCTTGGCCTCGGGCTGGTGAAAACCCTGCTGGCCGATGGGTGGCAAGTCACCGCCACCGTGCGCGACCCGCAAAAAGCCGAAGCCTTGCAGGCCCTGGGCGATGTGCGGATCGAAAAGCTCGACATGGACGATCAGCAGGCAGTGTCCGCCCTGAGCCAACAACTCAAGGCCGATGTGTTTGACCTGTTGTTCGTCAATGCCGGGGTCAAGGGGCCGGAGGTCCAGACGCCGAACGGCGGCGCGACAATGGCCGAAGTCGGCCAGCTGTTTTTCACCAACGCCGTGGCGCCAATCAACCTGGCCCAGCGTTTTGTCGACCGGATCCGCCCGGACACCGGCGTGCTGGCGTTCATGAGTTCGGTGCTGGGCAGCGTGACCATGCCCGATGCGCCGGAACTGGCCCTGTACAAGGCCAGCAAGGCGGCGCTGAATTCCATGACCAACAGCTTCGTCACTCAGCTGGGCGAAACCGGGCTCACCGTGCTGTCGCTGCACCCGGGCTGGGTGAAAACCGACATGGGGGGTGAAGGCGCGGACATCGACGTGGAAACCAGCACCCGTGGCCTGGTCGATCAGGTGAATGCGTATGTCGGCAAGGGCGGGCATCACTTCATCAATTACCGGGGCGAAACCATTCCCTGGTAATCACCGCCGCCCACAGGGGGGTGTTGTCCTGTCGGGTTGGGCTTGCCCGCCAGAGCGTTTTGATCGACACTTCGCACCTCGCCTCCCCGGCGAACCTGGATCAGCAGACAGGGCAACACTGAGCTGGCAACCCTGAACCCAACTTTCAGAGGAGCCGGCCAACATGCCTGCGACCCGTACCTGGTTAAAGAATCCCCTCGCCATTTTCACCTCCAACGGTCTCGATGCCCGTGGCGGCCTGGTGCTGCAAGACGGTTTGATCGTCGAAGTACTCGGCGCCGGTCAACAACCGTCCGCCCCGTGCAATGAAGTGTTCGATGCCCGCGAACATGTGATCCTGCCGGGCCTGATCAACACCCATCACCACTTCTATCAAACCCTGACCCGCGCCTGGGCACCGGTGGTCAATCAGCCGCTGTTCCCGTGGCTGAAAACCCTGTACCCGGTCTGGGCACGCCTGACCCCGGAAAAACTCGCCCTCGCCACCAAGGTCGCGTTGGCTGAATTACTGCTGTCCGGTTGCACCACCGCCGCCGACCACCACTACCTGTTCCCGGAAGGTCTGGAAAACGCGATCGACGTGCAAGTCGAAAGCGTTCGCGAGCTGGGCATGCGCGCCATGCTCACCCGCGGTTCCATGAGCCTCGGCGAAAAGGACGGTGGCTTGCCGCCGCAACAGACCGTGCAGGAAGGCGAAGTGATCCTCGCCGATAGCCAGCGCCTGATCGCCGAGTACCACGAACGCGGTGACGGCGCGCAAATCCAGATCGCCCTGGCACCGTGCTCGCCGTTCTCGGTGACGCCGGAAATCATGTCGGCCAGCGCCGAACTGGCGAACAAACTCGACGTGCGCCTGCACACCCACCTGGCAGAAACCCTCGACGAAGAGGATTTCTGCCTGCAACGCTTCGGCCTGCGCACCGTGGACTATCTGGACAGTGTCGGCTGGCTCGGCCCGCGCACCTGGCTGGCCCATGGCATCCATTTCAACCCGGACGAAATCGCCCGCCTCGGCGCCGCCGGCACCGGCATTTGCCATTGCCCGAGTTCGAACATGCGCCTGGCTTCGGGCATCTGCCCGAGCATCGAATTGACCGATGCCGGTGCCTTGCTTGGTTTGGGCGTGGACGGTTCGGCGTCCAACGATGCCTCGAACATGATGCTCGAAGCACGCCAGGCCCTGTACATCCAGCGCCTGCGCTACGGCGCCGAGAAGATCACCCCGGAGCGCGTGCTGGGCTGGGCGACCAAGGGTTCGGCAAGCCTGCTGGGCCGTACCGATATCGGCGAATTGGCGGTGGGCAAGCAGGCCGACCTGGCGATGTTCAAGCTCGATGAACTGCGCTTCTCCGGCAGTCATGATCCGGTCTCGGCGCTGCTGTTGTGTGGTGCTGATCGCGCGGATCGAGTGATGGTCGGCGGCAAGTGGCGGGTGATCGATGGGCAGGTCGAAGGGCTGGATCTGAAAGGCTTGATTGCTGACCACAGCCAGGCGGCTCGACAGTTGATTGCAGGGACCTGACAAACACCGAGTAAAACATGTGGGAGCGGGCTTGCTCCCACATTGGTTTTGCGGATTGGCGCACCAGTGGATGGCAACCGTGCAAGGACATGCACTGTTATCGGACTTCAAGGACCTGTCGCGAGCCTGCTCGCGATAGCATCACCGCGGATTCAAGTTTTGTTGTCTTGTTGGTCAGCAATTTGCATTGCCCTGTGCAAGCCAGAGAGCCCAGCCAACCTCACAACAAAATGGAGTTCCAATTCATGCACAACCGTCCGTTGAAGAAGCTGCTTTGCGCCGTTGCGGCAGCCATCGGTTTGAGCGCCAGCCTGACCGCCGCAGCCGCCGATCCGCTGAAAGTCGGCTTCGTCTATATCGGTCCGATCGGTGACCACGGCTGGACGTATCAGCATGAACAGGGGCGCAAGGAACTCGCGGAAAAACTCGGCTCGCAGATCACCACCAACTACGTGGAAAACGTCGCCGAAGGCGCCGACGCCGAGCGAGTGATCCGCAACATGGCCAAGGACAAATACGACCTGATCTTCACCACCTCCTTCGGCTACATGAACCCGACCGTGAAAGTCGCCAAACAGTTTCCCAAGGTGACCTTCGAACACGCCACCGGCTACAAGCAGGACAAGAACCTCGGCACTTACCTGGCGCGGACATACGAGGGCCGCTACGTCGGTGGCTTCCTCGCGGCGAAGATGACCAAGACCAAAAAAATCGGCTACGTCGCCTCGTTCCCGATCCCGGAAGTGATCCGCGACATCAATGCCATCCAACTGGCCCTGAACAAGTACAACCCCGGCACCGAGATCAAGGTGGTGTGGGTCAACTCGTGGTTCGATCCGGGCAAGGAAGCGGACGCCGCCAACGCGCTGATCGACCAGGGCGTGGACGTGGTGTTCCAGCACACCGACAGCCCCGCGCCGATCCAGGCCGCCGAACGTCGCGGCGTGTATGCCGTGGGCTACGCTTCGGACATGGCGCACTTCGGGCCGAAAGCGGTGCTGACCTCCATCGTCAACGACTGGGGCCCGCACTACGTCCAGGCAACCCAAAGCGTGATCGACCATGACTGGAAACCCCAGGACTATTGGGGCGGTTTGAAGGAAGGCACCGTTGAGCTGCCGATCAGCGACCTGGTGCCTGCGTCGGTAAAGAGCGAAGCCGAGCAGCTCATTGCCGACATCAAGAGCGGTGCGCTGCAACTGTTCACCGGGCCGATCAAGGATCAGGCCGGGGTCGAGAAAATCCCGGCGGGCGCGAGCGCGACCACGGCGGAACTGGCGTCGATGAATTACTACGTGGAAGGCATGAAGGCCGAGATTCCGAAGTAAGTTCTCAGCCACAGCACAACTCCCCTGTGGGAGCGGCGGTGCGGCGATCCGACTTGCTCGCGAAGGCGTCATCACAGTCGATATAGATGTCGCCTGACACACCGCTTTCGCGAGCAAGCCCGCTCCCACATTGGATCTTCAGCGTTCTTAAGGACTGCGCATGAACCAACTCCCCATCATCGACATCACCCCGCTCTACAGCGAGGACCCATCCGCCTGGCCAGCCGTGGCCGGGCAAATCGACCTCGCCTGCCGCGAGTGGGGCTTTTTCTACATCAAGGGCCACCCGATCAGCACTGCGCGAATCGACGAACTGCTTGACCATGCCAAGCGCTTCTTCGCCCAACCCACCGCCGAAAAGCTCAAGATCGACATCACCCAGACCCGTCACCATCGCGGTTACGGCGCCATTGCCACCGAGCAATTGGACCCAAGCAAGCCCAGCGACCTCAAGGAAACCTTCGACATGGGCCTGCACCTGCCGGCCGGGCACCCTGACGTACTGGCGGAAAAACCCTTGCGCGGGCCCAATCGCCATCCGTCCATCCCCGGCTGGGAAGCGTTGATGGAACAGCACTACATCGACATGCAAGCCCTGGCGCAAACGCTGTTGCGGGCCATGACCATCGCGCTGGGGATTGAGCGCGATTTCTTCGACACACGTTTCAATGACCCGGTCAGCGTACTGCGGATGATTCATTACCCGCCGCGCCACACCGCCAGTTCCGAAGAGCAGCAAGGTGCCGGGGCACACACCGACTACGGTTGTATCACCCTGCTCTATCAGGACGCCGCCGGTGGCTTGCAGGTCCGCAACGTCAAAGGCGAATGGATCGACGCACCGCCGATCGAAGGTACGTTCGTGGTCAACCTCGGCGACATGATGGCGCGCTGGAGCAACGACCGTTACCTGTCGACGCCGCACCGGGTGATCAGCCCCCTCGGCGTGGATCGTTACTCGATGCCGTTTTTCGCCGAACCGCACCCGGACACCCGCATCGACTGCCTGCCCGGCTGTCAGGACGCATTGCACCCGGCGAAATATCCGGCCACCACCTGCGCCGAGTTCCTGCTCTCGCGCTTCGCCGATACTTACGCTTATCGACGGGAACTGGAAACGGTGTGATGAACCGCCTGGTCAGGTTTTACCAATTGTTGCGGCAACCCTCTGTAGAATGGCGACCATTGCACCTGATGAGAAAAGAATTATGTACAACTGGCTGAACGCCCTGCCCAAGGCAGAATTGCACCTGCACCTGGAAGGCTCGCTGGAGCCCGAGCTGTTGTTTGCCCTGGCCGAGCGCAACAAGATTGCCTTGCCATGGAACGACGTCGAAACCTTGCGCAAGGCGTATGCCTTCAACAACCTGCAGGAATTCCTCGACCTGTATTACCGGGGTGCCGATGTGCTGCGCACGTCCCAGGACTTCTATGACCTGACCTGGGCGTACCTGCTGCGCTGCAAGGAGCAGAACGTGATTCACACCGAACCGTTCTTCGACCCGCAGACCCATACCGACCGTGGCATCCCGTTCGAGGTGGTGCTCAACGGCATCGCCGCCGCGCTCAAGGATGGTGAGCAGCAACTGGGCATCACCAGTGGCTTGATCCTGAGCTTCCTGCGTCATCTGAGCGAAGACGAAGCACAGAAAACCCTCGACCAGGCGCTGCCGTTTCGCGATGCGTTCGTCGCCGTGGGCCTGGACAGCTCCGAGATGGGCCACCCGCCAAGCAAGTTCCAGCGCGTGTTCGACCGTGCCCGTCACGAAGGCTTCCTGACCGTCGCCCACGCCGGTGAAGAAGGCCCGCCCGAGTACATCTGGGAAGCCATCGACCTGCTGAAAATCCAGCGAATCGACCATGGCGTGCGCGCTATCGAAGACGAACGCCTGATGCAGCGAATCATCGACGAGCAGATCCCGCTGACCGTGTGCCCGTTGTCGAACACCAAGCTTTGCGTGTTCGATCACATGTCACAGCACAACATCCTCGACATGCTGGAACGCGGCGTGAAAGTGACCGTGAACTCCGATGACCCGGCGTACTTCGGTGGCTATGTCACCGAGAACTTCCATGCACTGCACACCCATCTGGGCATGACCCAGGATCAGGCCAGGCGCCTGGCGCAGAACAGCCTCGATGCGCGGTTGGTGAAACCGTAAGGTTCGGCGCCAATGCCCCGTGGGAGTGAGTACATTCGCTCCCGCAACGGTGCACTAAAGCGCCATCTCCAACTCGGTTTCCCGGGCAAAGCGACAGATCTCGCGTTGCCCGGAAGCCGTCACCTGCAAGGCTCGGGAATCGTTGGGCAGGCTCAACCACCCCGACTGCATGAACAACTGCAACAATGCCGCGCCCAGCGAGCCACCCAAGTGCGGACGTCTTTCGCTCCAGTCAGGGCACGCGCAGGCAACCCTGCCGTTGTGATGGGTCAGCGCCTGGATGAACACTCCCCGTGCCGCCAATTCCGTCGCGCCCTTGAGGGTGACCGTGACCCGCTGATCGAAGTGCTCGATCCAGCCAGCCTCCAGCAGTCGCTGATACAGATCGGCGGACAGGGTGCCTCCCATGTGATCGTCACACAGTCGGGCACTCAACAATGGCGAACGCACCGCCCGGGGTTTGACCAGAGGCGCATTGCGCTTGAATACGTCCGGAATATCCTGGGGGGCGCTGGCGAAGGTCGCGCTGGCCAGTGCTTCGATTGCCGCCCCGACCTCGGGAGCGGCCAGGCGGAAGAAGCGTTTGCGGCCGCGGTTTTCAACCTTCAGCAGACCTCCGGCCGACAAACGCCCCAAATGTGCACTGGCCGACGACGATGACAGGCCGGCCAGCAATGCCAACTCTTCGGTTGTTCGCGCCGAACCGTCCATCAAGGCCCACATCATTGCGCTGCGCTTTGGGTCAGCCAGCAACGTGGCGATCTGGCTGATGCAAGGTGCATGTTCCATGTATTCACTCCCTGTTGAATCGTTTCGTCTACTGCCCAGAGAAATCTTGACCAGTAATGTGTCGTCGGCCAATCCGTGGAAACTGCCATAAGCCCGGCAACGCCTTGCTCACTCATTTGCGCTGCCTGGTCGATGCTGCGTAGGCCAGAAGGATGACGTTCAGCCGGGCCGACTCGAACGTGGACCCGCCATTGGGGATCGACGCTACTGACATGATGAGGGCGCTAGTATATGCGGGTTGGTCGGCGGATCCTTTCCTCCGCCCGGCGTAGGTGGTGATCGTTCCTGAGGGAAATTTCTCTTTTTTCGTGCGACTAATGATCGATATCCGATAAGCCCGGAAATTGACTACTCAAAAGGGCGCATCGTCCGGCAAGCATTTCACGCAACAGGTTCACCGGCTTACTCAACTGTGCGCGATGGGCGCACAACAGATTCAACGGTGCGCGCTCACAGAGCAGTTCCGGCATCAGCACCTTCAAGCGGCCGGCCAGTACATCGGCGGCCACATCGAGCCAGGACTTGTAAGCGATCCCGGCACCTGCCACGGCCCAAAGGCGCACGACATCGGCATCGTCACTGAAACGATCGCCGCTGACGGTCAGGCTGACTTCGCGCTTGCCGTCGTGAAAACTCCAGTGATCGTGGACCCGGCTGCCGAGCATGTACAACAGGCAATTGTGCTGTGCCAGTTGCTCCAGATGCCGCGGCTCGCCATGCCGGGCCAGATAGCCGGGAGCGGCGCACAACACCCGGCGGTTCTGCGGGGCGATGGGCAGCGCCACCAGGCTGGAGTCCTCTGGTTCTCCGTAACGCAGGGCAATGTCTACCGGTTGGCGGAACAGGTCGGCGATGCGGTCCCCCAGCAGCAGGCGCACGGTGAGTTTCGGATGCTCGCGTTGAAACTCGTCGAGCCAGGGCAGCAGCAGGTTGCGGCCAAAGTCCGATGGCGCCGACAGTTGCAGCACCCCGCTGACCTGGTCCTGACCACTGGCCAGCAATCGCCGACCCTCGTCGAGATTGCTCAGGGCCGCGCGGGCATATTCGAGAAAGCCCTCGCCTTCGGCGGTCAGGCGCAGGCTGCGGGTCGAGCGGGCCAACAATCGGGCGCCGAGTTGTTGTTCGATGCGCTTGAGCGCCGCGCTGGCCACCGCCGCCGACATGTCCATGCCCCGCGCAGCGGCGGACAGACTGCCCAGGTCCGCCGCCCGGACAAACAACTGCAAGTCATCGAAACGCAGCATCAGAGCTCCGATTATCAAAAAAATATTGAAAGAGACTGCTCTTTTAGCCGGTTTTATCTTCAGTAGAAATAGCCAATCATCTGTCCCATCGAATCTCTTCTTTATCAGTGTTCCGGAGCCGCCCATGAAAGCCATTGCCTACTACGCCTCGTTGCCGATCAGTGACGACCAGGCGCTGCAAGACATCGAACTGCCGGAGCCGGTCGCCGGCCCCCGCGACTTGCTGGTGGAAGTCAAGGCCATCTCGGTCAACCCGGTGGACACCAAGGTGCGCCAGAACGTCCAGCCTGAGGGCGGCGCGGCCAAGGTGCTGGGTTGGGACGTGGCCGGTGTGGTCAAGGCCGTGGGCAGTGAAGTGACGCTGTTCAAGGTCGACGACAAGGTGTTCTACGCCGGCTCCATCGCCCGTGCGGGCGGCAACAGCGAGTTGCATGTGGTGGACGAGCGCATCGTCGGCCACATGCCGAAGACCCTCGGATTCGCCGAAGCCGCTGCCCTGCCGCTCACCGCGATCACTGCCTGGGAACTGTTGTTCGAGCGCTTGCAGGTAGCCGAAGGCAAAACCGATGAAGGCCAGAGCCTGTTGATCGTCGGCGCGGCGGGTGGCGTGGGCTCGATTCTTACGCAACTGGCTCACCAACTGACGGCCCTGACAGTCATCGGCAGCGCTTCGCGTGCGCAAACCCAAAGCTGGGTAAAAGAGCTGGGCGCCGACCTGGTGATCGACCACAGCCAGCCACTGAGCGAAGCACTCAAGCATGCCGGTGTGGATCAGGTCACCCACGTCGCCAGCCTGACGCAAACCGACCAGCACCTGGACCAACTGATCGAGGCTCTGGCACCCCAAGGCAAACTGGCGCTGATCGATGATCCCAAGTCGCTGGACGTGACCAAGCTCAAGCGCAAGAGCCTGTCACTGCACTGGGAGTTCATGTACACCCGTTCGCTGTTTGAAACCGCGGACATGATCGAGCAGCACAACCTGCTCAATCGCGTCGCCGGGTTGATCGATACCGGGACATTGAAAACCACGGTTGGCGAACACTTCGGGACGATCAACGCGGCCAATCTGCGCCGGGCCCATGCCCTGCTGGAAAGCGGCAAGGCCAAGGGCAAGATTGTGCTGGAAGGATTCTGAAGCGCTGAAAAAAACCACCGCTGATTTCATCGCTTTCCGCTGTTTTCCGCCTGCGACCGGGCAATCCCGGTCGCAGGCAGCCTCTGTGGCCCCTCGAAAAAGCCGCGTTTTTTTTAGTTACAAACCGTCAGTCAGACAGTTGATCCTTGTCACAATGGTGACCGTATACGGGACTACAATCGAATCTCCTGCGAGGCATTCTTTTACGAGACATCTTTTGCGAGAGGAGTTCGGCTATGAAGATCCTGATAAAAGAACTGGCAAAATCCCAATGGCAAGTTCGCTTAGACCAACATGCTGTGACGTTCCGCAGCGAAGCAGAAGCGCGCGCTTTCACGCGCACCCTTGAAGCCCGCATCCAGGCCCCTCACCAGATTCCCGTCCTCCTTGCGCAGCGTGCAGCCGGCTGACTCCGGCCTCAAACCTGGGCTCGCGCCAGCGCCCGGGCATTTTGCAACCGCCGGGTGAGCACCGCTGCGCTCACCACCAGAATTCCACACAGGCTGATGACCATGGCCATTGGCACGGCGCTGCCGTCGTGCAGCACGCCCACCAGTGCGGAGGCGCCGGCAGCCACGCTGAATTGCAGGCAACCGAGCAGCGCCGACGCGCTGCCGGCCCGTGCGCCCTGCCCGTTCATCGCACAGGCCGAGGCGTTGGGCAGGATGCAGCCGAGGCTGGCAATGCAGACGAACAACGGGAGCAACACCGGCCACAGTTGAGCGGTGTGCAGGGAGCTGATCGCGAACAGCGTCAGTCCGGCCGCCAGGTAAACCCACACGGCACGCGCCAGCAAAAACGCCGGGCCACGTTTGGCCAGCAAGCGGGCGTTGACCTGCGCCACCAGAATGAAGCCCGCCGCATTGATGCCGAACAGCCAGCCGAAATGTTCCGCCGGGACGCCATAGAGTTTGATGAACACGAACGGTGAACCGGCGATGTAGGCAAACATCCCGGCGATGGCGATGCCTCCGGTCAGGGCATGGCCAAGAAATATCGGGTCAGCCAACAACCGGCCGTACTGACGCAGCGCACCCGACAACGGTTGACGCGGCATGTGGGCCGGCATGCTTTCCGGCAATCCCGTCGCAACCGCCAGCCCCGCCAGCGCACTGAAACCGGTCAAGGCCAGGAAGATCGACTGCCAGCCTGTGGTGTTGACCAACAACCCACCCAGCAATGGCGCGAGGATGGGGGCAAGCCCCATCACCAGCATCAGCTGCGAAAAGACTTTCGCCGACCCTACCGCATCACACTTGTCGCTGACCACCGCCCGGGATATCACCATCCCCGCGCAGCCGCCCAACGCCTGGATGAAACGCGCGCCGATCAGCCATTCCAGGCTTGGTGCATAGGCACACGCCACGGATGCAGCGGTGAACAGGCCGACACCGATGAGCAACGGAATGCGTCGCCCGAAACGATCCGCCACCGGGCCATAGGCCAACTGACCGATGGACAAGCCGAGGAAGTACACCGCCAACGTCATCTGAACGTGATTTTCGTCCGTCCCGAAAGCCTGGGCCATGGCCGGGAAGGCCGGAAGGTAGAAATCGATCGCCAGCGGACCGAAAGCGCTCAAGGCGCCGAGAATCAGAATGGTACGAAAGTTCATCAGGCATCCAGTGGGGCAGAGGTCGGCAGCCCGACAGTCTAGCCGCGCATGGACGCCTTGAACATTCCGGTAGCTCGCTAACTATCAAATTCAGGCCAGTTTGACGCCGTAACCCTCTTCACTGATCGCCTCGATCACCTGTTCGGCGGTCAGCGCACTTTCGACACCGACCTCCCTGGCCGCCAGATCGACCCGCACACTGGCCGCAGGGTCTTTAGCCTGGACTGCCTGGGTAATGGCCTTGACGCAGTGACCACAAGACATGCCTTCAACGTTGAACACTTGCATGGGATGACTCCTTTTCCGAGGGTTGAGCCCAGTTTCGAGCTTGCCACCATGGCAAGGTCAAGTTCTGAAGTTAGCTGCCGGGCTGGCAATCGGCGCGACGCTCGGCCAAGCTGCGTCCATCAATGACTCGAACTCAGGAGATTCAGCCATGCGCTGGTCAGTTTTCAGCCTGTTTGGCTTTCTCAGCCTTTTCGCCGCCATGCCTTCGGTCAATGCCGCTCAGGATTATGGCGTGCTGATCATTTCCCGCGAGCGACTGGAAGTCGCGACCAGCTGCGAGATCGGTGTGTACATCCAGGATCAACTGGCGGCACGACTGTTTCAGGAACAGAGCACCTCGTTCAACCTGCCGCCGGGCATCGTCTCGCTGCGCCTCAAGTTGCTTCCGGGTCAGATGCCGGGTTGCAATCCGGGCATGCTCGCTCCGGGCTCACAGGATATCCAGCTCAAGGCCGGGGATGTGCTCAAGTACCGGATCGCGATGACGCAGGAAGGGATGTACCTCAAGCGCACCGGTCTCGGCTACTGAGCGGCGGCTTGATCTGAATCATGGCACTTGACCTTGCCAGCATGGCAAGGTTGATCCTGTGGTCATCTACTACAGGGAGTGCGACCGATGTCCGAATCCACCACGTTCAACCTGCCGATTGCCGGCATGACCTGCGCCAGCTGCGCCGGGCGGGTCGAGCGCGCCTTGAGCAAAGTCATTGGCGCCAGTGCCGTCAGCGTCAACCTCGCCACTGAGCAGGCGCGGGTCCAGGCACCCAGCGACAGCTTGCCGGCCCTGATGGATGCCGTGGCCAAGGCCGGCTACAGCGTGCCGCAACAGAGCCTGGAACTGAGCATCGACGGCATGACCTGCGCGTCCTGCGTCGGTCGGGTCGAACGTGCGCTGGGCAAGGTGGCCGGTGTGAAAAGCGTCAGCGTCAACCTGGCCAACGAACGCGCCCACCTTGAACTGCTCGGCCAGGTCGATCCGCAGACCTTGATCGCCGCTGTGACAATGGCTGGCTACAGCGCCAGCATCTGGGAAGCCGAACACCCGCCAACCGACAATCAGCAACAGCGCCTGCACCGCGAACGCCTGGCCTTGATCATCGCCTTTGCCCTCGCCTTGCCACTGGTATTGCCGATGCTGCTGCAGCCATTCGGTGTGCACTGGATGCTCCCGGCCTGGGCGCAATTCGCCTTGGCCACGCCGGTGCAATTTATCTTCGGAGCGCGGTTCTACGTCGCCGCCTGGAAAGCCGTGCGCGCCGGAGCCGGCAACATGGACCTGCTGGTGGCCCTGGGTACCAGCGCCGGTTATGGCTTGAGCCTGTACGAATGGGCCACCGCCGCCGGGCGCATGCCGCATCTTTATTTCGAAGCCTCGGCGGTGGTGATTGCCCTGGTGCTGCTGGGCAAGTACCTGGAAAGCCGCGCCAAGCGCCAGACCGCCAGCGCCATCCGAGCCCTCGAAGCCTTGCGCCCGGAACGGGCGATTCGGGTGACCGATGGCCACGAGCAAGACGTCGCCATCAGCGCCCTGCGCCTCAATGACCTGGTGATGGTCAAACCCGGCGAACGCTTCCCGGTGGACGGCGAAGTGGTTGAAGGCCAGAGCCACGCCGATGAGGCCCTGATCAGCGGCGAGAGCCTGCCGGTGCCCAAGCAGCCCGGCGACAAAGTCACCGGTGGCGCGATCAACGGTGAAGGCCGGTTGCTGGTGCGCACCCAGGCCCTCGGTGCGGAAACCGTACTGGCGCGGATCATCCGTCTGGTGGAAGACGCACAGGCCGCAAAAGCGCCGATCCAGAAACTGGTGGATAAAGTCAGCCAGGTATTCGTGCCCACCGTGCTGCTGATTGCCCTGGCCACCCTGATCGGCTGGTGGCTGTACGGCGCGCCGATGGAGACCGCGCTGATCAATGCCGTGGCGGTGCTGGTGATCGCCTGCCCGTGCGCCCTGGGCCTGGCCACGCCGACGGCGATCATGGCGGGAACCGGCGTGGCGGCGCGCCACGGGATTTTGATCAAAGATGCCGAAGCACTGGAGCGTGCCCATGAAGTCAGCGCGGTGGTGTTCGACAAGACCGGCACCCTGACCTCCGGCGCCCCGCGCATTGCTCATCTGAGTGCCATCGACGGGAATGAGGCGAGCCTGCTGCAATTGGCCGGCGCCCTGCAACGCGGCAGTGAGCACCCGCTGGCCAAGGCTGTTCTGGATGCCTGTGCCGAGCGTGGATTGAAGGTGGCCGATGTCAGCGACAGCCAGTCCCTGACCGGTCGTGGTATCGCCGGCAACCTCGATGGGCGTCGCCTGGCGCTGGGCAATCGGCGCCTGCTGGAAGACAGCGGCTTGCATGCAGGGCCATTGGCCGACTCGGCGACCGCGTGGGAAAGCGAAGGCCGGACCTTGTCCTGGCTGATCGAACAATCCCCCGAACCACAGGTGCTGGGCCTGTTCGCCTTCGGTGACACCCTCAAGCCCGGCGCGCTGCAAGCGGTGCAACAACTGAACGCACGGAACATCAGCAGCCACCTGCTGACCGGCGACAATCGTGGCAGCGCCAAGGCGGTCGCCGAGGCGCTGGGCATCCAGGATGTGCATGCCGAAGTGCTGCCGGCAGACAAAGCCGCCACAGTCGCCGCGCTGAAACAAACCGGCGTGGTGGCAATGGTCGGCGACGGCATCAACGACGCCCCGGCACTGGCCGCGGCCGACATCGGCATCGCCATGGGGGGTGGCACCGACGTCGCCATGCACGCGGCCGGCATCACCCTGATGCGCGGCGATCCGCGACTGGTGCCGGCCGCATTGGAGATCAGCCGCAAGACCTACGCCAAGATCCGGCAGAACCTGTTCTGGGCCTTCGTCTATAACCTGATCGGCATTCCGCTGGCGGCGTTCGGCTTCCTCAATCCAGTGCTGGCCGGTGCGGCCATGGCGTTGTCGAGCGTCAGCGTGGTGAGCAATGCGCTACTGTTGAAAACCTGGAAACCCAAGGACCTGGAGGACAACCGATGAACATCGGCCAAGCGGCCCGCCACAGCGGCCTGAGTGCAAAGATGATCCGTTATTACGAATCCATCGGCCTGCTCAAGGCAGCCCATCGCACCGACAGCGGCTACCGGGTATACGGCGATGACGACCTGCACACCCTGGCGTTCATCAAGCGCTCGCGGGACCTGGGGTTTTCCCTGGAAGAAGTCGGCAAGTTGCTGACCCTCTGGCAAGACCGCCAGCGCGCCAGCGCCGATGTGAAAGCGTTGGCCCGCCAGCACATCGACGAGTTGAACCAAAAGATCCGCGAGTTGGGCCAGTTGCGCGACACCTTGCAGGACCTGGTCGAGCACTGCCATGGCGATCATCGGCCGGATTGCCCGATTCTGAAGAATCTGGAGTCGGGGTGTTGCCCCTGAAATAGGCCTATAGGTAGGAGCTGCCGAAGGCTGCGATCTTTTGATCTTAAAAAATCTGGATCAAAAGATCGCCCGAGCGCGGACCGAGCCTTCGGCAGCTCCTACAAGGGATTGCCAGTTGGGCACAAAAAACCCGGCCGAA
>NZ_CATKPX010000048.1:0-17583 GCF_949767755.1 Pseudomonas sp. IT-P4
AAATGGGGACGGCCGATCAGCGCAATTGCGCCAGATCAGAACGATCAATCATCCGAACACTGGCAAAAGTCGATTCGTTTCGTGCCTGGTCTAGCGCTGTCAGCGGTCTGGTCGATGACTGCTGCGTAGTCGCAAGCGTTGCAGGTTTGCGACTCAATTCAGAGTTGGAACGTTCGTCGCTTGGTGGAACACCAAAGTACTCGCGATAGCATTTGGAAAAGTGTGGTGTGGACACGAAACCGCATACATACGCCAACTCGATGAGCGACAATGATGTTTGCTTAAGCAGTTGTCGCGCCCGAACAAGACGTAATCTCAGGTAGTAGCGTGACGGCGTACAGTGGAGGTATTTCTGAAATAGCCGCTCTAGCTGTCGACGTGACAGATCAACGTATTCTGCAAGGTTATCGAGGTCGAGCGGTTCCTCGATATTGGCTTCCATCAACGCGACGATTTCCTGCAGCTTGGGTTGATGAGTTCCCAGTACATGCCTAAGCGGAACGCGCTGATGGTCTTGTTCATTGCGGATGCGCTCGTAGACAAACATATCCGAAATGGCCGCCGACAATTCACGGCCATGATCGCGGCCGATCAGATGCAACATCATGTCCATTGGCGCTGTTCCGCCGGAGCTTGTGAATCGGTTCCGGTCGAGGGTAAAGAGGCTCGCGCTGATGCTGACTCGCGGGAAAGCTTCCTGCATGGCAGCCAAACATTCCCAATGCACGCTGCACTCGTAGCCGTCGAGCAGCCCGGCTTTTGCGAGCGCCCAGCTGCCGGTGCACACACCTCCCAACCGTCTGGATTGACGCGCCAAGGCTTGCAGCCAGGTAATGTGCACGCGGGTAATCACGCTCTGGATTCCAACACCACCGCACACGATTACAGTGTCCGCCACTAATGGATTGCTCCATGAAGCATCCGGAGTGATCGGCACGCCGTCACTGGCCCAGACAGGCTCTCCACCGGGGCTGAACGTATGCCAGCGGTATAGCTCTCGCCCCGACAACTGATTGGCCATGCGCAATGGCTCTACCGCGGACGCCAGGGAAATAAGTGTGAATTTATCCAACAGCAGAAAACCAACGGATTGAGTCGTACCGTCGGACACGGTGGAGTTCGATGACATCGTGGTCATGTCCTCACAAGGAGCGATTACGGCCTGAGACACAGGAGCTTGTAATACTCCCCAGCCTCGGCGCAGGGAGTATCGGGTTCGGCGCAAACACCTCCTGGGGTTTTATCCCACAGACGTCACCCTCGCAGCCTGCGCAGGGTGACGCGACGTCACAAGGCCAATAAAGGAAATCGCCAGCGCCAGTCCAATGGTTGTGCTCACTTCGGTACGGTGCTCCGGGGTGATCATCATGACCGCCAGCGCTGCGCAAATGAACACGATCACCAGCCACGTCAGCCACGGGAACAGCCACATGCGAAAGGTCAGCTCGACGTTCTGCCGATGCAGCATCCGACGCATGCGCAACTGCGACACCGCGATGGCCAGGTACACCAGCAAGGCAATCGCGCCGGAGCTGGCCAGCAGGAAGTCAAACAGCCCGGCGGGCATGAAGTAGCTCCACACGGTGATCGCCGCGCCCAGCACGGTGCTGGCGATGACCGCTGCCCGCGGCACGCCTTCGGATGAGGTCGCCTTCAGCGCCTTTGGCGCATCGCCACGACGGCCCAGCGAGTAAAGCATGCGCGAGGCAATGTAGATCGAGGAGTTCATGCAACTGGCCACGGCAATCAGTACTACGATGTCCACCATGAACTTGGCGTGAGGAATGTTCATGATTTCCAGGGCCCGCTGGTAGGAGCCTACCTGGGCGAGCAGCGGATCGTTCCAGGGCACCACGGAGATGACCACGAAAATCGACAACAGGTAGAACACGCCGATGCGCCAAATCACCGAACGCGTGGCCTTGGCAATGTTCTGCGACGGGTTGTCGGATTCGGCGGCGGCGATGGTGACGGCTTCAGTACCAATGAAGCTGAACATGATGGTGATGAAAGCGCCGACTACCGCCGACAGGCCATTGGGGGCAAATCCGCCATGCTCGGCCATCAGCCCGCTCAAACCACTGACTTCCCGATCGGGCACCCAGCCCATCAACACGGCAAAACCCACGGCGATGAAACCTATGATCGCCACGACCTTGGCCATGGCGAACCAGAACTCGAATTCGCCGTACTTGGAGACACTGAACAGATTGGTGATCACCAACGCAATGATCGACACCAGGGCGAACAGCCAGGCATCGATCTGGGGAAACCACTGGTTCAACACATGGCCGGCGGCCAGTGCTTCGATAGGGATAACCAGCACCCAGAACCACCAGTACAGCCAACCGATGGTGAAGCCTGCCCAACGACCTATTGCCTGGTCGGCATAGGTGGAGAACGAGCCGGTGTCCGGGTTGGCCACCGCCATTTCACCTAGCATGCGCATGACCAGAACGACGAGCAGGCCGGAAAATAGATAGGCCAGCAGGACGGCTGGGCCGGCAGCTGCAATGGCATGTCCTGAGCCAACGAACAAACCGGCGCCGATGATACCGGCGATTGATAGCATGGTGACGTGACGAGGCTTGAAGCCCTGCGCCAATTGGCCATTCGAATCCTTGGAGCTCGGGCTGATCATTTTTTTACTCTTTGGCGATCGACATTCAAGCGTTCTGAGTGAGGGGGAGGCGATCATGGGGGCTTGCTGTTGCCCCTCCTGAAAGCGACAGTCCTCAACGCTACTGTTCTATAAGCTCTGTCACTGCGATGTGACCAGCGCAGTGAAAAGTTGCGCCACCTTACCCGGCTTGTCCGACAATCCAGATACCTGATCGCGCCACCTCCGTGCCTGATATCGACACGGGAAACTTTGCACTCGCAGTAGAGGCCGGAGGTTTGGCAGCCGCGCGCGATCAAGGAAAAACTCACGTTATCGGAGTATTGAATGCCGATGTCGCTCCTGAAAGAGATCGTTTCGTTGCCGCAACTGACCTGAATCTGCGCCATCACAGCCATTAAAAAAAGCGGCCCTTTGGCACCGATAACATCGTTTCTCGGCGGCGCTGCTTTTCAATATATTGGCCTCCAGATCCGGTGAGTGACTCAACATTCGCCCCCCTCAGTGCGAGTAGTCTTTATGAATAAAAAACCAGGCAACGCAGGGTTTGTTAATGCGGGTGCGGGAACCCGTGCCGTGTGGGGTGGGGAGCAAGTCAGGCATCCCTACAACGCCACCCAAACCCCCATCGTAGTCAGTGCTGCATATGGTTACGACGACATAGATGTCTGGTACGACGTAGCGTTGGGCAAGGCCCCCGGCTTTATTTACAGCCGTATGAGCAACCCGACAGTCGAGACCCTTGAGGCAAAGATTCGCGAGTTGGAGCTGGCCGAATCCGCCGTGGCTTTCAGCAGCGGGATGGCGGCGATCAGCAGTGTGCTTTACACCTTCCTGGCCCATGGCGATCGGGTGGTGTCGACCAAGGACAGCTATGGCGGCACCAACAAGATTTTCGAAGAGTTCTTGCCTCGCACCGGTGTGAACGTGACGTTGTGCGAGACATTCGATCACGAAGAAATTGAACGCGAAATCGCCAAGGGTTGCCAATTGGTTTACCTGGAAACGCCAACCAACCCGACGCTGAAAATACTCGATATCGAGCGTCTGGTGGCTGCGGCCAAGCGCGTCGGAGCCATTGTGGTGGCGGATAACACCTTCGCCACGCCATTGAATCAGAACCCCCTGGCGCTGGGTGTGGACGTGGTCATTCACAGTGCCACCAAATTTCTCAGCGGCCACGGCGACGTGCTTGGCGGTCTGGTGTGCGGTAATGAATCACTGATGGCCAAGGTGCGTCATTACCGGGAAATCAACGGTGCGGCACTCGACCCGTTCTCCGCCTACCTGATCATTCGCGGCATGAAAACGTTGGTGCTGCGCATGCGTCAGCAGCAACGCAGTGCCCGCGCACTGGCCGAGTACCTCTGCGTCGAACCCTTGGTGGAGTCGGTCAATTATCCGGGTTTGCCCGGCCATCCGAATCATGCGGTGGCGTGCGCGCAAATGTCCGGCTTCGGTGCAATCGTCAGTTTTGTCGTGGTGGGCGGCATGGACACGGTCAAGGTGCTCTTGCCACGACTGCGATTCGCCCACTGCGCGGGCAATCTCGGTGCGGTGGAAACCATCTACGGTCCGGCGCGAACCACCAGCCATGTCGAGAACACGCTGGAGGAACGACTGGCCCTGGGCATTTCCGAAGGGCTGGTGCGGGTCTCTGTCGGCATCGAGGACACCGATGATCTGCTCGACGACCTGAAACAGGCATTTGCATTTGTCAGGGGGGCGGGCAACGAACCCGCACAAGAAAATACGCAGATTTCAATCAATGAAAATTGCACCGAAGTTGCAGGCTGAAGCGTTAGCGCTAAACCTCACTACAAGGATGTGAGTGGGGCGTTCATGAAGTGGAATAATAATAAAACTTAGTGGCGACCTGTTTTTACTCTGCCCAGTCAGTCATTGCAGACGTTAATTCGTGCCCTAATAACTTTCATGAGAACAACCATGTCCATAAAAGAAGAACAACTTCATTCGCGTTCCGGTTTTAAACAGGAAATGCAAACACGGCATATTGTCATGTTGGCGTTAGGCGGGGTCATCGGTACCGGGCTGTTTCTCACGTCCGGGTATACGGTTAACCAGGCCGGTCCCTTGGGCGCGGTGATCGCTTACATCATCGGCGCGCTCATGGTTTACATGGTGATGATGTGCCTGGGCGAACTGGCGGTGCAGATGCCGGAAACCGGTTCATTCAGCACTTACGCCACCCGTTTTCTCGGGCCTGGTACCGGCTATACCGTAGCTTGGTTGTATTGGCTGACCTGGACGGTGGCCATCGGTTCTGAATTTACCGCCGCCGGCATCTTGATGGTGCGCTGGTTCCCGGATACACCGGTGTGGATCTGGAGTGCGCTGTTTGCGGGCCTGGTGTTTCTGACCAATGTGATTTCGGTGCGCCTGTTCGCTGAAACCGAGTTCTGGTTGTCACTGGTTAAGGTGGTGACCGTAATAGTGTTTCTGATGATCGGCGGTGGCGCGATTCTCGGTCTGCTGCACATCGAACAGGGCCACAGTATCGGGTTGAGCAACTTCACTCGCGAAGGACTTTTTCCTACGGGAGTCATGCCGATAGCCATGACGTTATTGGCGGTGTCTTTTGCGTTCTCCGGCACAGAGCTGATCGGTATTGCCGCGGGGGAAACCAAGGACCCGCAGCGCAATGTGCCGCGTGCCATTCGCACGACGGTGCTGCGCCTGGCGATCTTTTTCGTGGGGACCATTTTCGTCCTGGCGACGCTATTGCCCCGAGAACAGGCCGGCCTGGTAGAGAGTCCATTCGTGACTGTGTTCACCTACATCGGGATTCCCTATTCGGCAGACATCATGAACTTCGTGATCATCAGTGCCTTGCTGTCGGCCGCCAACTCCGGTTTGTATGCCGCGTCACGGATGATCTGGACGCTGAGTGACCAGGGTCATCTGCCCAAGCGTTTCTCGGCACTGACGCGTATGGGCACGCCGCTCAACGCCATTATCATCAGCATGGCGGGTGGGGCAGCCTCGTTGCTCAGCAGTGTGTTCGCCGCCGATACCATCTATCTGGCGCTGGTATCGATCTCCGGATTGGCGGTCGTAGTGGTATGGATGAGCATCGCTGCGAGCCAGATTGCTTTCCGTCGTCACTATGTGGCCAACGGCGGTGACATCCGCGACTTGAAATTCCGTGTCCGGGGTTATCCATGGGTGCCGTTGGGAGCGCTGGTCTGCTGCAGTCTGGCGTGTGTCGGGATTGCGTTCGATCCGGAGCAGCGAGTGGCGTTGTACTTCGGTTTGCCCTTCATCGCCTGGTGCTATTTCGTGTATTACATTACCCGCAAAAGCCGCGAGCGACGCTTGTCGGTTGCCCCCTTGGCACAACCGTCCGACGCGTTCTAGTCAGCGTCGACGGGATGGGCAAGCGTGCTCGGTGGAGGGGGCGTCCCAGAGGTTCAAGCCATGAAGCAAAAGACGCTACCCCCATTGAACTGGCTGCGGGCATTCGAGGTGTCTGCCCGCTGTTTGAACTTCACCCATGCCGCCGAAGAACTGTTTTTGACCCAGGGCGCAGTCAGTCAGCAGATCCGCCAACTGGAAAGCCATCTTGGGGTGGCACTGTTCAAGCGCTTGCCCCGTGGCTTGGGACTGACCGAGGAAGGCCAGGCGTATCTGCCGGTGGTGCAGGATGCGATCACGCGACTGGCAGTGGGGACCAACGAAATTTTTGGCCAGCACAAACGTCGGCCGATCAAGGTACGTGGCAGCCTGGCGTTCTTCGTGCATTGGCTGGCACCCAAGCTGGCGGGGTTTAGCCAGGCGCATCCGCATGTCGATATCCGCTACATCAGCAATATCTGGGTCAAGGAACTGGACGGTGAGGATGACATGGAGATTCGCTGGGGCCACGGTCAATGGCCCGGCCTGGTGTCGCAGCGCCTGACCTGGGACACGTTGTTCCCGGTCTGCTCGCCGGACCTGATGGCGAAGTCGCCGCTGACGGTCCCTTCGGACGTATCGCACCATCCGCTGTTGCATGTTCTGGGTTACGAAGAGGGTTGGGGTTACTGGTTGAACATGGTCGGTGCAGACACCGTCGACTCTTCGACCGGCATGCAGTTCGACACATTGATCTCGACTTTGCGCATGGCCGAGTTAGGTCAGGGGATTGCCCTGGCCCGGTCCTCGATGGTGGAGGAGATGCTTCAGGATGGACGGCTGGTCGAACCCTTTACCCAGCGTATCGAAGCCAGCGAGTCTTTTTACCTTGTGCGCGGTTCCGGGGCCGAGCAGCACCCGGACGCGGTGATGTTTTCCACCTGGCTGGTCGAGCAGGCACATCGTTTCAAATGAATGGCCGGAGCCAACCATGCGTTATGTGAGTACCCGAAATTCGGCCGTGCAGGTCGACTTCGAACAGGTCGTATTGTCTGGCATTGCCGAGGACGGTGGGCTGTTCGTACCGCTCGAACTGCCGCTGTTTGAAGCGCAGGACATCGCCAACTGGTCGACCTTGCCCTATGACGAACTGGCCTACAGGGTGATCAGTCCGTTTGTGGGAGAGGCGATCCCCGAGACAGACCTCAAGCGCATGCTCAAAGAGGCCGGTAGTCAATTCAGCCATCGTTCCCTGGCGCCATTGCATCAGGTCGATCGTAACGAATGGGTGCTGGAGCTGTTCCACGGCCCGACTCGCTCCTCGAAGGATTTTGCCGCTCAATTGCAGGCACGACTGGTGCCGTATTTTCTGCGCAAGCGCGGGCGTCGCGGGGTGGTGATCGGTGCCACCAACGGCGATACCGGGCTGGCGGCCATCGAGGCGTTCAAGCACTGCGAGGACACCCCCGTGGTGGTGTTTTACCCGGAGGCGGGCGTACCCCGGGACCAACTCCAGCATCTGCAAGCAGCGGCGCACCCAGGGGTCTATCAGTTCGCGGTCAACGGCAGCTTCGACGAGTGCCAGAACATCGTCACCCGGCTGTTCCGACAATGGCCGTATGCGCAGCACGAGGTGATCAGTTTCAACTCCAGTAACTGGGTCAGTGTGTTGGCGCAACTGGTGTTTTACTTCCACGCCGTGTTGCAACTGGGAGGCGGCCAGCGACCGATTGGTTTCAGCGTACCAGCGGCGAGTTTTGCCGAGGTGTATGCAGGCTACATCGCACAAAAAATGGGCCTGCCGATTACCCAGATGATTGTTGCGACCAACCAGAATGACGCGTTGCACCAGTTGTTTCAGAAGAACCACTACAGCAGGTCACGAGCCAACAAGACGCTTTCGCCTGCCATGGACCTGTCGATCTTTTCCAATCTGGAACGGTTCCTTTGGGAGCTCTACGGGCATGACGACCAGGCGGTGTGTGCCCTGATGGAGGGGTTCGAATCCAGCGGCGAGATGGTCATCGCCAACGAGTTCTGGTTGCAGGCGCGGATGATCATCGACTCTTACGCAGTCAGTGATGAGCAGACGCTGACGGAAATCACCTCGCTGTATCGCGACACGGGATACGTCATCGACCCGCATACGGCCACTGGCGTGCTGGCCGCCCGGTTGTATCGGCGAAGCCTGGTGGCGCCAATGGTGACCCTGGGGGAAATCTCACCGGTCAAGTCGGCGGCACTGCTTGGCGAGTTGGGCATCAGTGTGGCGGGGCTGCAGCCTGAGGTCACGACACAAGGACAGGCGCGGGTTTACCGGATTCAACCGGACGACCTCGACACCATCCATGAGCGGCTCGGCGCGCTGTGAAGGCGCGACAACAGGAGGCCAAGTGAAGCGAATTCTGGACCCTCTCGATGAACACATCATCGCTGAACTACAGCTCAATGCCAGGGCTGCACACGCCGAACTGGCGGCCAAGGTCAATCTGTCACGCAATGCGGTGCGCCAGCGCATAGAAAGACTTGAACGCGACGGGGTAATACAGGGGTATACGATACGCACGGGGGAGGGGCGACAAGCCACGTCGAACATCAATGCGGTGATTTTCGTTTACCGCTACGACCGGATGCGGGGGGCGGAAGTGTTGCAGGCGCTGCGGGCCATTCCGGAAGTCATCCAGTGCGATGTCATGAGCGGCGAGTTCGACCTGATGCTGCGGGTGGGCGCTGCGAGCCCACAGCGGGTGCACAAGGTCTGGACTGAAATTGCCGCGTTGCCCGGGGTGGAAAATACCGTGACCTCCTTTGTGCTGTCGTCTGTCGTATAGCCCATTTTTCGTATTGCTAAAAGCCAACCTGTGTTGGCTTTTTTTATGGCTGAAGCATTGTCATGACGGTGGTCAAAACGCCCACAAAATAGAGCAAATTGACCTATTTCACTGCCCTGGGCCCAGCCCTAACCTAGTGCCCAACAACCCATCACCCGGATCAAGGGCATAACAAAATGACTGAATACAAATTGGCGCTGGTTGGCTTTGGCGGTGTTAACCGGGCATTGGCTCAGCTGATTGCCGAACGTAACGAACAGTGGAAAACAGAACTGGGTTTCACCCTGAAAATCGTCGGCGTGACTGACTTGTTTCTCGGTTCGGTGATTGGCCGCGAAGGGCTGGACGCCAATGTGCTCGCCCAATTGCCGGCAGTCAAAGGTGCATTGGCGCAACTGCCGGGTGGCGACGTCACAGCCCTCACTGAAGCGGTGATCAAGGATTGCGGCGCGGACATTATTGTTGAAGCCACGTTTACCAACCCGGTAGACGGTGAACCGGCAACTTCGTTCTGCCGTTGGGCGCTGGAAGGCGGCCAGCATGTCGTCACCACCAACAAGGGCCCGATCGCCTTGCACGGCGCCGAGCTCAAGGCACTGGCTCGACGCAAGCATGTCGCCTTTGAATACGAAGGCTCGGTCATGAGCGGCACGCCGGTTATCCGCCTGGCCAGGCAGGCGCTGGCCGGCAGCTCCATTGTCGGTTTTGAAGGAATTCTCAACGGCACGTCCAACTTCGTGCTCACCAGCATGGAAGGCGGCCTGGGGTTTGCCGAGGCCGTCAGCAAGGCTCAGGAACTGGGTTACGCCGAAGCCGACCCGACGGCGGATGTCGAGGGTCATGACGTACGCCTCAAGGTGGTGATCCTGGCGAATGAACTGCTGGATGCGAAGCTGACGGTCAGTGACGTCACGTGCAGCGGCATTTCGTCCCTCAGCCTTGGCGACATCGAAAAAGCCCGGCAGGACGGCGCTCGCTGGAAGCTGATCGGGTCGGCGATGCGCCATGCCGATGGCTCGATCAGTGCCAGTGTCGAGCCGCGGCTGTTGAACAACGACCATCCACTGGCCAGTGTTGGCGGCGCGACCAACGCGGTGTCGTTTACCTCGCAACTGCTCGGTGCGGTGACGGTTTCGGGACCGGGAGCCGGGCGTACGGAAACAGCATTTGCGCTGCTCTCGGACATCATCAGCATCCATCAATCCATTGCACGCAACCAGGAGTAAGCCTGTGAAATTATCGCGCCTGGTTCTGGATGTCGTGGAGCCGCCCATTGAAGTCTTTAACGCCTATGACGGTTCCCTCATAGGTAGCGTGACGAATGTCTGTGCGTCGCAAGTTCCGCAGTTGTTGGAGACGGGACGCAGTGGTGCACGAGCGTGCGCCGCGTTAGCGCGTCATCGTCGGGCGCGCATTCTTGAGCAAGCCGCAATCAACATCGAACAGGATGCCGGTGTGTTTGCCAGGCTGATCGTCGACGAGGCCGGGAAGACCCTCAAACAGGCGCAAAAAGAGGTCAAACGTTGCGTCAATACCCTCAAGCTGTCAGCCGAGGAGGCCAGGCGCAATGCCGGGGAGGTGGTTCCCTTCGATGCTTATGAAGGCTCCGAATCGCGTCAGGGCTGGTTTTCTCGCGAGCCCTTGGGCCTGATCGTGGCGATCACGCCGTACAACGATCCGTTGAACCTGGTGGCGCACAAACTCGGTCCGGCCATTGCGGGCGGTAATGCGGTGATTCTCAAACCCTCCGAGCTCGCGCCATTGTCGGCCATTAAACTGGTGTCTTATCTGGTCGCGGCAGGCTTGCCTGAATCAGTGGTTACCGTCGCCACCGGCGGCGCGGAACTGGGCAAGGCGTTGGTCGCCGCCCGTGAGGTGCGGATGATTTCCTTCACCGGCGGTTTCGTCACCGCAGAACAGATTGCCCGCACGGCGGGGTTGAAGAAACTGGCCATGGACCTGGGCGGCAATGCGCCGGTAATCGTCATGGACGATTGCGACCTTGAGGCCGCTGTCGAGAGTTGCGTGTCCGGAGCCTTTTGGGCAGCGGGGCAGAACTGCGTAGGCACCCAGCGCTTGCTGATTCAGGCGTCGATTTATGAAGCGTTCCGAGAGCGTTTTGTCAGTCAGGCCCGCGCGCTTGTGGTCGGCGATCCATTACTGGCCGTTACCGATATCGGCCCCATGATTACCGCGCAAGCCGCGCAGAATGCCGAGCAAGTGGTAAACGAGGCCCTGCAAGAGGGCGCCACGTTGCTCTGCGGCCATCGGCGTGAAGGATCGTGCTATGCCGCCACCGTGTTGGAAAACGTCGATCATGCCAGTCGACTCTGGCGCAATGAAGTCTTCGCACCGGTGGTGGTACTGCAATGCTTCGAGAGTTTCGATGAAGCCATCGCGTTGGCCAATGAGCCCGAATACAGCCTGCATGCCGGGATCTTCACCAATGATCTGGCAACCGCGATGAGCGCCGCACGGAGGATCGAGGCCGGGGGAGTGATGATCAACGACTCTTCCGACTACCGCTTCGATGCGATGCCGTTTGGCGGTTCCAAGTACGGTAGCCTGGGCCGGGAAGGGGTGCGTTTTGCCTACGAGGAAATGACCCAACCCAAGGTTGTGTGCCTTAACACGTTGGGTTAGTCGATTCGCGATAAATGGATCAGGTCGTATGGCATTGGGTCGGTGTGGTCACCGGCCCAATGCGTTTTGCTGAATGGGGAGAAGTAAAAGGTGGAGTATTGCCACTGAGCTGAAAGTCGCCAAGAAATTCGCCGGCAGGTTGTATATGGAATAGTGGGTTAAGCTGGAAGCAGGCAACGTGAGAACACAAACGGTCTCTCATCATGGATGGATCAAGATGAAACTGATTTTGGTTTTGCTTGTTGTTGGTCTGTTGGCTTGGAAGTTTTTCCCTGAATTACAGTCCTGGTTTGAGGCTCGGCCATCGAGCCCCCAAAGAATCTCTGCGGTCTTGATTGCACCAAAGCCTGTTTCGGCTCCAGTCAAATGCGATGGGCGCAAATATTGCTCGCAGATGACTTCATGCGCAGAGGCCACAAACTTTCTGCAAAATTGCCCAGGAATGGAAATGGATGGCGACTACGACGGGATACCTTGTGAGAAGCAGTGGTGCCGGTGACTACTCGCCGCTTATCGCCAGGCTGCATGAGTTCCTGGCACAGGTCCGCATCCGCTACATCCTGGCAGCGGTTGCGATGATCTATGCCTGAATTCCAATATCACCCTGTGCAGCCTGTAACGCTCGCTCTTCGGTCAGCGGCATGAAAACTGGCTGCGTATTGCTGGCATGCAAGTAAAGAAAGTAGCGCCCTGAGTCGTCCAGCAATACCCGGTACAGCTCTGATGGCCGAAAATTGTTACCGATATAAATACTTTCCTTGAGGATCTCGAAAGACTTGAGGCCATGCTCTCGCATCGTAGTTTCAAAGGCTTCGTAGAGACCTTCTCTGCGGCGCCGATTGTTTCGAGCATTCAGCTTGAAAAAAATCACCATCAGCACGGCATAGCTGAAAAGGAGTATCACAAGGGCGCTAGTTCGCATGGGGGGAGCTCCATGTTCTCTCAATCGCTGTGCATCTCAGTGTAGGTGCGTTTATGGTGGAATCTGCAGCTCATCCCAAGGTGACGGCGCAAGCGCCGGGCCTTTGGATTCCTGGTTTAGCAGGCCCATATGTCACCAACATCTCAATCGATGGACGTAACGGCTTGAACAGGGATTGCTCACCATGCAGGAACTGCGAGCTGACCTTCCCATTCAATAATGAAAACAGAAACCCGGCCACCGGGCCGGGTTCGGAACGCAACGCCCCCTTAACGCCGATCCAGCCAGACCGTCTGTGCATTACAGAATTCGCGCACCCCGAAGTGCGAGAGCTCCCGGCCAAAGCCGCTCTTCTTCACGCCACCAAAACTGACACGCGGATCGCTGGCGCTATAGCCGTTGATGAATACGCCGCCGGTTTCAAGTTCGCCTGCCATCTGTCGGGCAAGTTCGGCATTGCGCGTGTAGAGGGTGGCGGTGAGGCCGAACTCGCTGTCATTGGCCAGCTCCAGCGCATGGGCGGCGTCTCGGGCCGTGATGATTGAGGCCACAGGACCAAACAACTCCTGTTTGAATGATGTCATTTGATCGGTCACGTCGCCGAGTACGGTGGGCGCATAGTAGTTGCCGGGGCCTTCAGCCTTGTTTCCACCCAACAGCAGCGTCGCGCCTTCTTCCAGTGTGTCGCGCACCTGTTGATCCAGTTCGTCGCGCAGGTCGAAGCGAGCCATCGGGCCGATATAGGTGGTGCTGGCCAGTGGGTCACCGACAACCAGTTGTCGGGTGGCTTCGACGAACTTGCGGGTAAATTCCCGGGCAACGCCTTGCTCGACAATCAGGCGTTTGGCGGCGGCGCAGACTTGCCCGGTGTTTTGATAACGCCCGATCACGGCGGCTTTCACCGCCTCATCGAGGTCGGCGTCGTCGAGCACGATAAATGGGTCGGAGCCACCCAGTTCCAATACGCATTTCTTCAGTGCTGCTCCCGCCTGAGCACCGATGGCCATACCCGCACGTACGCTACCGGTGAGGGTGACGGCCGCGATGCGTGGGTCGGCGATCGCCTTGGATACACCTTCCGGGGTGACGTTGATGACCTCGAAAACACCTTCGGGAAAATCCGCTTGCCTGAAGGCCTCCAGCAGCAGGTAGGCGCTACCCATGACGTTTGGCGCGTGCTTGAGCACGTAGGTGTTGCCGGCGAGCAGGGTGGGGACCGCGCCGCGCAGGACTTGCCAGATGGGGAAGTTCCACGGCATCACGGCGAGAATCGGGCCGAGGGGGCGATATTCAATGCGTGCCTTACCGCCTTCAACCAGGGTCGGTTCCGGGCTCAGCATGGCGGGGCCGTGTTCGGCGTACCAGTCGCACAGCTGCGCACATTTTTCAATTTCACCGCGGGCCTGGGCAATCGGCTTACCCATTTCCTGGGTGATCATATTCGCCATGGCCTCTGCATTGTTGCGCAAGGCCTGGCCGAGGTTGATCAACAGCTGCGCGCGCTGTTCAACCGGTTTGCCGCGCCAGGCACGAAACCCGGTAGCGGCCCGCGTCAGCGTGGCCTGCAGTGCCGAATCGGATTCGAAAGGGTAATGGCCGATCTGCTCGCCCGTGGTCGGGTTGATTGAAATGGCATGGGTAAGGCTGGATACGTTGGTCATGGCACCGTCCTGCGAGGTAGGAATGTGCTCAGGGTATGGGGCTATATGTTTTCTGGAAACTGAATAATACTGAGCGTAACGTTCACGTTTGGAGAATGACTTGGATCTGGTTCAGCTCGAAATTTTCAAGGCTGTCGCCGAGCACGGCAGCATCAGCGTGGCCGCCCAGCATATCCACCGGGTGCCATCGAATCTCACGACCCGAATCAAGCAGCTTGAGCTGGACCTGGGTGTGGACCTGTTTATTCGCGAGAAGAGTCGCTTGCGCCTGTCGCCAGCCGGCTGGAGCTTTCTGGATTACGCTCGGCGCATTCTCGACCTGGTTCAGGAGGCGCGCGCCACCGTGGCGGGTGAAGAACCCCAGGGAGCCTTCGCCCTGGGTTCGCTGGAAAGTACTGCCGCGGTACGTATTCCAGAGCTGTTGGCCGCCTATAACCAGAAGCACGCCAAGGTCGAACTGGACCTGTCCACCGGCCCCTCCGGGACCATGATCGATGGGGTGCTGTCGGGGCGGCTGGCCGCTGCATTTGTCGATGGTCCGGTGTTGCATCCGGCGCTGGAGGGCGTGCCTGCATTCGAGGAAGAAATGGTCCTGATCGCACCGCTCAACCATGAGCCGATTCATCGGGCCAAGGACGTGAATGGCGAAAATATCTATGCCTTCCGCTCCAACTGCTCCTATCGCCATCACTTCGAAAGCTGGTTCGCCGATGGCGCGGCGGTGCCCGGCAAGATTTTCGAAATGGAGTCCTATCACGGCATGCTGGCCTGCGTCAGCGCCGGTGCCGGCCTGGCGCTGATGCCCCGCAGCATGCTCGAAAGCATGCCTGGATGCACGACGGTCAGCGTCTGGCCGCTGTCGGAGTCGTTCCGCTATCTGCGCACCTGGCTGGTGTGGCGCAGGGGAACGGTGTCGCGGAGCCTGACGATGTTTGTGCGTTTGCTTGAGGAGCGCGGTGTGGCGTTGATCGATAAATAGTGGAAAGTTAACGGTCAGTGCCGAAAAACCGGATAATGGCGGCCAAATCGTTTAGCTCGTTATTCTGGTAATCGCACATGGAAATCAAGGTCAACTTTCTCGACAACCTTCGACTTGAAGCCAAGTTCGACGACTTCACGGTGATCGCCGATCAGCCCATTCGCTACAAGGGCGATGGTTCGGCACCGGGGCCGTTCGATTACTTCCTGGCTTCGTCGGCGTTGTGTGCGGCGTACTTCGTGAAGTTGTACTGCGAGACTCGCAATATCCCCACCGAAAATATCCGCCTGTCGCAGAACAACATTGTTGACCCGGAAAACCGCTACAACCAGATTTTCAAGATTCAGGTTGAATTGCCGGCGGACATCTCCGCCAAGGACCGCCAGGGGATCTTGCGCTCCATCGACCGTTGTACGGTAAAGAAGGTGGTGCAAACCGGCCCTGAGTTTGTGATTGAAGAGGTCGAAAACCTCGACGCCGATGCCCAGGCGTTGCTGATGCCGCACTCGACTTCTGAAGCGGGCACCTACATTGTGGGCAAGGACCTGCCGCTGGAGCAAACCATCGCCAACATGTCGGGCCTCCTGGCCGACCTGGGCATGAAGATTGAAATCGCTTCGTGGCGCAATATCGTTCCCAATGTGTGGTCGCTGCACATCCGCGATGCGCACTCGCCGATGTGTTTTACCAACGGCAAGGGTGCAACCAAGGAAGGTGCGCTGGCATCGGCACTGGGCGAGTTTATCGAGCGCCTCAACTGCAACTTCTTCTACAACGATCAGTTCTGGGGCGAGGACATCGCCAACGCGGCGTTTGTGCATTACCCGGACGAGCGCTGGTTCAAGCCGGGCCCGAAGGACGAACTGCCGACTGAAATCCTCGACGAGTACTGCCTGAAGGTCTACGACCGGGATGGCGAGTTGCGTGGCTCGCATCTGTACGACACCAACTCCGGCAACACCCAGCGTGGCATTTGTTCACTGCCGTTTGTGCGCCAGTCGGACAATGAGGTGGTGTACTTCCCGTCCAACCTGATCGAAAACCTGTTCCTGAGCAATGGCATGAGCGCCGGCAACACGCTGGCCGAAGCCCAGGTGCAGTGCCTGTCGGAGATCTTCGAGCGCGCGGTCAAGCGCGAAATCCTCGAAGGTGAAATGGCCCTGCCGGACGTGCCGCAGGAAGTGCTGGCGAAATACCCGGGCATCCTGGCCGGTATCCAGGCCCTGGAAGAGCAGGGCTTCCCGGTGCTGGTCAAGGATGCGTCGCTGGGCGGGGAGTTCCCGGTGATGTGTGTGACCTTGATGAACCCGCGCACCGGTGGCGTGTTTGCCTCGTTCGGCGCGCACCCAAGTCTGGAAGTGGCACTGGAGCGCAGCCTGACGGAGTTGCTGCAAGGCCGCAGTTTCGAAGGCCTGAACGATCTGCCTCAGCCGACCTTCGAAGGCCAGGCGGTGACTGAGCCGAACAACTTCGTCGAGCACTTCATCGATTCCAGCGGTGTGGTCTCGTGGCGTTTCTTCAGTGCCAAGCCGGATTTCGAATTCGTTGAGTGGGATTTCTCCGGTCACGGCGAAAACTCCAACGCTGAAGAGGCCGCGACCCTGTTCGGCATTCTCGAAGAGATGGGCAAAGAAGTGTACATGGCGGTCTATGAGCACATTGGTGCCAAGGCCTGCCGCATTCTGGTGCCGAATTACTCGGAAATTTATCCGGTAGAGGATTTGATCTGGGATAACACCAACAAGGCGCTGCAGTTCCGCGCTGACATCCTGAACCTGCACAGCCTGAGCAAGGTCGGCCTGAGATCGCTGGCTCAGGGTTTGGAAAGCAGCGAGCTGGATGACTACACCGACATCACGACCTTGATCGGCATCGAGTTCGACGACAACACGCCTTGGGGCAAGTTGACGATCCTGGAGCTGAGGCTGCTGATTTATCTTGCCTTGCAGAAGTTCGACCAGGCCAAGGATCTGGTGGAAGCCTTCTTGCAATACAACGACAACACCGTCGAGCGCGGCTTGTTTTATCAGGCCGTGAACGTCGTGCTGGAAATGCAGCTGGACGATGATCTGGAACTGAGCGACTACGAGGTCAACTTCCGCCGGATGTTCGGCAATGAGCGGATGGACGCGGCGATAGGGTCCGTGGATGGCAGCGTACGTTTCTACGGTCTGACGCCGACGAGCATGAAGCTGGAAGGGCTCGACAGGCACCTTCGCCTGATCGACAGCTATAAAAAGCTGCACACGGCGCGGGCGAGGGTGGCGGCCTTGTCCAACTGATAGCAATAACAAAAAAGCACCTTGGGTGCTTTTTTGTTTTTTGGCCAGGACATGGGCTGTGGCTGTCTGTGAGGAAGCTCTTCTATATAGAGGGGAGTTCTGGTCCTTCTATATAGGCGTCCTTTGGGGCGATTTGCAGGTTGTTGATAGAAAACCCGAATCAGTGCTTGACGGCAGATTATAGATGTCTATAATTCGCCCCACTTCCGGCGCAGTCGAAACGGAAAACTCCTTGGCAAACAATGAGTTACGCAGTTTTCGGCAGCAGGTTGCTTCAGTTCATCGAAGCCG
>NZ_CATKPX010000049.1:0-16285 GCF_949767755.1 Pseudomonas sp. IT-P4
CCCACAGGGGGGTGTGGTTACTTCAAGGGATCAGGCAGTCGGCAAGCTCGGCGCCAATACGCCCTGGCGCTTGCGATGGATCAGGAAGTACGCGCCATAGCACAGGGCAATGAAGCCAAAGCCCCAATACAGCGACGGACGCTGGGTTTCATCCAGGGCCAGGAACACGAACAGCGAGCAGCACAGCGTGATGCACATCAGCGGCAGTACCGGGAACCAGGGTGCGCGGTATTTCAGGTCGCTGAGTTTGCCGCCCTCACGCAAGTACGCCTTGCGGAACTTGTACTGCGCCAGCGCGATGACAATCCAGGTCACGGTGCCGGACATGCCGCTCACCGCCATCAGCACCATGAACAAGGTGTCGGCGGCGACGAAGCTGGTCATCAGCGACACCAGCGCGAAGCACAGGGTGATGCTCAAGGCGCGCAATGGCACGCCACGCTTGCTCAATGGCGACAGGCTTTTCGGCGCCATGCCGGTTTTCGACATCGCCCACAGGATGCGCGTCGAGGCATACAGGCCGGAGTTGCCCACCGAGAGGATCGCGGTGAGGATCACGAAGTTCATCAGGTCGGCGGCGTAGGGAATGCCGACCATGTCGAACACCTGCACGAACGGGCTTTCCATCAGCCCTGCCTGCTGCCACGGCACGATGGCCGACAGCACGATGATCGCCAGCACGTAGAAGATCAGCACGCGGAACACCACGTTGCGCACGGCCCGGGGAATGCTTTTTTCCGGCTGATCGGTTTCACCGGCGGCCACGCCCATGATCTCGCAACCCTGGAACGCGTAGACCACGGTCATCATCACCGCGAACACCGCCGACAGGCCGTTGGGGAACAACGAATCGCCGATCAGATTAGTCGCCATCGGCGCCGGTGCGCCGCTGCTCAGGGGCATCACGCCGAAGATCACCAGCACGCCGACCACGATGAAACCGAGAATCGCCGCAACCTTGATCCCCGAGAACCAGTATTCGGCTTCACCGAAAGCGCGGGTCGCCATGGCATTGATGCCGAACAGCACCACCACGAACAGCGCCGACCAATACCAGATCGGCACCGCCGGGAACCAGCGGGTCATCAGCATGCCGGCGGCGGTGAACTCCAGGCCCACGGTGGTGGCCCAGCTCATCCAGTACACCCAGCCGATCATGAACCCGGTGGCCGGGCCGATGTATTTGGTGGCGTGGGTCTGGAACGAACCGGACACCGGCATCTGCACCGACAGTTCGCCCAGGCAGACCATCACCAGGTACATCAGGAAACCGGCGAACAGGTAAGCCAGGATCGCCCCCACCGGGCCGCCTTGATTGATGGTCACGCCGGAGCCCATGAACAGCCCGGTGCCGATGACGCCGCCCAACGACAGCATGAAAATGTGCCGGCTCTTGAGGGCGCGGGTCAGCTGTATGCCTTTACGATCAGTGTTTTCGTTCATGTCGGCACCTCAGCAGTCGTTGAGGTGAACAGCGCGCGACAGGACGTCACGGCGCAGGGAGGGATCAGCTTTACGGCAATTCATTATTATTATCTCCAATAAGCTTCGAAGACCGCGCTGCGGCGGTTGCGTCGATTATTGGAAAGCCATGTAAGTTCGCGTTGACCGTAAAGATCGAAGTTGTACAAAGTCGTAACAAATTTGTACGTCAGCTCTGCAACAGGCCTTTGAGAGTATCGAGCGAGTGCTGCAATTGCTCATCGAGCGCGGGTCTCATGTGCTCGATCGCCGATTCATCGTTTGCCAACGCCAAGGTCTCCAGCGTCCTTAGCGTTGTGGCCAAGGCCCGAAAACCCAGGGAATCGCAGCTACCGGCCAGGCGGTGAGCCAATTGTGCGACCTCTGTGCAGTCGTTGGCGGCCATGGCTTCATGCAGCGCATCGCGGTGTTGCAGGATCGAGTCGCGGAGCATCGCCAGCAGGCCCTGGACCTTTTGCGCACCGAGCAGGCTGCGATGGGTCTGCAACAGCGGCCAGTCCATTGCCTCATCGCTCGGCTGCGACCCGGCCACAGGCGCCTGCCCTTCCAGCACCTGGCGCAGGTTTTCCAGCTTCAAGGGCTTGGCCAGGACACCGTCCATGCCGGCCTCCAGATAACCGCGCACCAGCGCCGGTTGCACGCTGGCGGTCAGGGCGAAAATGCGCGCATGGCGGTTCGACCCGTCACTGCTGCGAATCTGCCGGCATAGCTCGACACCGCTGATGCCCGGCAGATGCACGTCCAGCAGCATCAGGTCGAACACCCGAGCCGCGCAGTGTTGCAGCGCCTGATCCGCTTCTTCGGCCAGCCACACCCGGTGGCCGTCCCGTTGCAGCAAGCCCTTGACCACTTCGCGGTTGAGCGCCACGTCTTCGACCACCAGGATGTTCAGTGCCGGCCCCGCCGCGCGAACCGGCGCAACCTCAGCCACGCCGCTGGCCGGTTGCAGGGACAGCTCGAACCAAAAGCAACTGCCGCGCCCCTCTTCACTGTCCACGCCGATGCAGCCGCCCATCTGCTCCACCAGATGTTTGCAGATCGCCAACCCCAACCCGGTGCCACCAAAACGTTGCGCGACTTCTTCGCTGGCCTGGGTGAAACGCTCGAAAATCTTCGCCTGCATCAAAGGGGCAATGCCGATGCCGTCGTCCGTGACACTGACCCGCAGCCGCTGCCCGGTCTGTTCGCAGGTTTCGCCAAGCAGCGCCACCTCGACGCCGACTTCGCCGCCTTCGGTGAACTTGATCGCGTTGGCCAGCAGGTTGCTCAGCACCTGGCGCAGGAACTGCTCGGCGCCGTGGTGATACTCGGCAATCCGTTGATCGATGCGGCAACTGAGGATCGTGTCGTTGTTCAGCGCTCGCGGTTCCAGAAGTGTCAGCACCTCGTCGAGCAACTGGCGCAGCGAGAAATCCACCGGTTCGGGATGGCTGACGCCCTCCTCCAGCTTGGCGAAATACAGCACTTCATTGAGGATCGTCAGCAAGCCTTCGCCGGCCTTGTGCAAGGCATCCAGGCGTTTGCCGTCCTGGGCATCCAGGCGCGCGCCGCGCAGCAATTCGGCCATGCCGAGAATGCCGTTCAGTGGCGTGCGCAGTTCGTGGCTCATGGTCGCCAGGAACCGCGACTTGGCAAGGTTGGCCGCTTCCGCCTCGTCTTTGGCGCGCATCAGGCTGGCGGTGCGGCGCTCGACCATTTTCAGCAGCTCGTCACGGTTGTCCTGTAAGGCCAGGCGATCGGTTTCCCGGCGCTCGATGTCCCGCAGGATCGCCCGACGCATATCGTCCAGCGCATGGGCCACGGTGTCGATTTCGTCGCTGCCACGACGCTTGTCCAGGTGCAGGGGTTCGTGCCACTCACCGGCGGCGATGCGCCGGGCAAACTCGGCCATGACTTTCAGGTGCCGGGTTACCAGTCGATAAAACAGCCCCGACAAGGCAACGGCCAGGCCGCAGAGGAACACCGCCATCCACAGCAGGCTGGTCAAACCGGTGGCGTAGAGACGCTGGTACACCGCCCCCAGATCCGTGCTGACCTCCAGCTCGCCAAGGTTGCGCAACGGGCCGGACGGCGGCTGATAGTCCAGGACAAAGCGCTCGATGCGCAGCGGGCCCGTGGGGTGCGGATTGCCCTGTACCAGGTCGAAATCGGCGCTGGTCAAGTGCACCCGCGCGACGTCGGAGAAGTCCACCAGCCCGCGCAACTGCACATTCAGCTGCTCCTGGTTCAAGTCCCAGAGACTGCGTTCCAGGCTGGCCAGGTAGCCGGCGCGGATCAGCTCCATGCGCGATTCGATGTCGCGCATTTCCCGTCGATACTCGATGTAAAGTTGCACGCTGCTGGCCAGCACGGTGAAGCACAGGCTGAACAACAGAATGAACAGCAGCAGGCGCCGCAACAGTCCACCGGGACGGGCGCGAATCATTGCGCATCCGCCGGCAGGTTGATCATGTCGCGGTAGGTCACTTCGCTTTCGTTGAGCCAGCGCTCGATGTCACCGCCGTCGACCATGCGCTGCAACTGCGCATTGATTTCGGGCATGCGAGTGGCCAAGGGCGAGCGTCGCGACACGGCAACCCGCAGATAGTCCACGCTCAATGCCTTGGGCAAGGCGACGATGTCCTGGCCGCCGGGCAGGTTTTCCACGTACAACTGGCCGGTACGCCGCTCCTGGGTGATGAAATCGATGCGCCCGCGAATCAGCTTGCCGAAGTTCTGGTGGCTGTCGGAAACCCATTCGATATTGTTGTTGCGCGCAACCATGCGATCGAACTCCACGCCATAGCTCTCGCCGAACAACAGGCCGCCACGGTAATGGGCCAGGTCGTCCAGTTGTTCGAATTTCACCGGATGCTGGCGGTTGATGAACAGCGCCACTTCTTCACGCAAGACCGGCACCGTCGAGAACAGCATGCTCTGCTCCCGTTGCGCAGTGCTGTAGGCCAGCACCACATCGACCCGGCCTTCGGCGGCGTCCAGCAGGCAGCGTTTCCAGTTGCCCAGCACCACCATCTCGACCTCGTAACCCAACCGGCCAAACAGGTTTTTCACCACGTTCGGCGCCAGGCCGCGCACCTGCTTGCCGTCGCTCCAGGACACGGGCGGGTACACCGGGTAATCGCAATAGCGAACCTTGTCCGCCGCGACGGCATGGCCGGCCACCAGCAGCGCCAGCAGGCAAGGCCATCGCGCCATCAGCTTCAGGCCGCCACACTGGCGGTGAACAGGTAACCGGCGCCGTGAATGGTGATGATCAACTGCGGTTCGGCCGGATCGTCATGCAACTTGCGGCGCAAGCGCCCGACCAGCACGTCGATGGAGCGGTCGTTGGGCACCCATTCGCGGTTGCGGATCTGGTCCATCAACTGGTCGCGGCTGAGGGTGTGGCCGCTGTTGCGCAGGAACACGCTGAGCAACTGGTATTCGCCGTGAGTCAGCAGGGTTTCGCTGCCGGACGGATCGATCAGGCGACGGCGGTCGGTATCGAGTGACCAGTCGGCGAACTGCTTGACCGGCTTGGCCACCGCGACGGCAGGCGCTGGCGTTTGCGCATGACGGACCCGGCGAATCAGGTTTTTCGCCCGGGACACCAGCTCCCTTGGATTGAGGGGTTTGATCACGTAGTCATCGGCGCCGCATTCGAGGCCGACGATGCGGTCGATTTCATCGTTGCGCCCGGTGATCAGGATGATTCCGACTTCCGAACGCACCCGCAGTTCACGGGTCAGGGTCAGGCCGTCCTTGCCCGGCAGGCGGATGTCGAGCATCACCAGGTCGACGCTCTGGCTGGCCAGGAAGGTTTCCGCCAGTTCCGCCGTGGCGGCGCAATGGACGTCGTAGCCTTCCTGGGACAGGTAGGCGTGCAGCAGATCGCGAATCAGCGGATCGTCATCGACGATCAATACCCGAGGAGTCATCGCTTGGTGTCCGGCATAGGCCCTGAGGCCAGTTTCTTATTAGAGTGTATTCCTGCATCGGCGCCAGAGAGTATCGATTGCTGAACGACTGATCAACAGTCGATCGTCTGCAGGCAAAAACGCTGGCGTCCGCCGGCCTGCAGACCGTCGACCCAGGCCTCGCAAATCTGGATGCCTTGCTCCGGGGTGAAGGTGCCGGGGTTCAGCCCGGACTCCAGCCACAAGCCGTCGAGCAAGGCGCTGAGGCTGATGGCGGCCAGGTCGGCGTCGAAATTTTCCCAGCCTTCCTCCCGGGCCAGCTCCGCCAGCACCTTGCGCAGGATGCCGCGATACTCGCCATAGGAATGATCGTGGGCCTGGTTGATGGCCTCGGCGGTTTTCACCGCGCCCCAGAACGCCAGCCACGCATCGATCAGTTGCGGGTCGAGCAGCTCGGCGGAAAACGATCCGCGGAAAAACGCCGACAAGCGCTCCCGGGCATTCGGCGCGGCTTGCTCCATGGCGTCGCGCAGCAGGGTCATGACCCGCCCGGTGATCGCCATGTAGGCCTCGGCCACCAGTTCATCCTTGCCGGAATAGTGATGGCTGATCAGCCCCACCGAGACCCCTGCCTCGGCGGATATCTTGCGGATCGACGCGCCCTGGAAGCCGTGACGCTTGAGGCACACCAGCGTCGCCTCGATCAGGTTGGCTTTGCGCAACTGCGGTTCCATGCGGGAAAAACGGGCTTCCTGGTTCATGGGCGACACGCTCCTTGGTTCAATCGTTCAGGCCTGCGCGGGTTGGCGGCGGGTTGAACGACTGTACAGCAAGAGCGGGCCATTACTCCAGTCAGTTGCCAGTCTGGTAGACCGCGGCGCGTCCATCGCGAGCAAGTCGGATCGCGAAGGGGTCAGCTCAAACAACACAGAATCCGGATCAGTCCCGATACCTCGGAGCCACACGATCCAGCAACCGCAACAACGCCGCCCAAGCCAGTTGCATCGCATCCGGATCACTCAACTCCCCCTCCTCCAACGGTCGCCCCGGATCATTGAACTGCCGTTCTGTATGCGCACAGACCTCGTGCGACGGCAGCACAACCTCACCGGCAGCTTGCGCGGCCAGCTGGATTTCACAGGCCTTTTCCAGGTAGTACATGCGCAAGAATGCCTGGCTCACCGTCTCGCCGACAGTCAGCAAGCCATGGTTGCGCAGCATCAATACCGATTTGTCGCCCAGGTCCGCCACCAGCCGTTGCTGCTCGCTCAGGTCCAGCGCCACACCTTCGTAATCGTGGTAAGCGACCCGGCCATAAAACTCCATGGAAATCTGGTTCACCGGCAACAACCCACACTTCAACGCCGCCACCGCACACCCGGATCTGGTGTGGGTGTGCAGCACGCATTGCGCATCTTCACGGGCGCCATGAATGGCGCTGTGAATCACGAACCCGGCCGGGTTGACCGGGTACGGCGACGGCTCTACGGCATGGCCATCAAGGTCGATCTTCACCAGATTCGACGCAGTGATTTCATCGAACATCAGCCCGTAGGGGTTGATCAGAAAGTGATGCTCCGGCCCCGGAATGCGCACCGAGATGTGGGTGAAGATCAGATCGGTCATGCGAAAGTGCGCAATCAAGCGGTAACAGGCCGCCAGTTCCTCACGCAGGCGTAGCTCGGTAGCGCTGCGTTCAGGGGCCAGGTGGCTGGCGATGTTGTTCATGGTGGTGGTTCTCCAGGCTGATCGGCTGGGGCAGACAGTAAGGCTGGACGCTTGGACACGTCCAGCCGTCCGCATTTATTTACTGGCCCAGGCGTTGAAGCGCTCTTCCAGCTCTTCGCCATGATCGACCCAGAAACCGACGTTCATCGACAGTGCACCCTTGAGGTTCTGCGGCGCCGTGGGCACCCATTGCGCCAGTTTGTCGTCCAGCCGTGCGGCGGCCTGGATATTGGTCGGGCCGTAGGGGATTTGCTGCACGTAGTTGACCTGGGCGTCCGGCTGGTTGGCGAAGGCGATAAAGCGCTTGGCCTGATCCACATGCCGGGACCCTTTGATGATCGCCCAGTAGTCCATGCCGTACAGGCTGCCGGGCCAGACCAGAGCGAGGTGGCTGCCTTTCTGTGCGGCGTCGGCGATGCGTCCGCTGTAGGTCGAGGTCATCACCACATCGCCGGCGGTCAGCCATTGCGGCGGTTGCGCGCCGGCCTCCCACCACTGGATGTAAGGCTTGAGTTCAGTGAGCTTGGCGAATGCCCGGTCCACGCCCTGCGGGGTGCCGAGCACCTTGTAGACGTCTTCGGTCTTGACCCCGTCGGCCAGCAAGGCGAATTCCAGGTTGTACACCGCGCGTTTGCGCAGCCCACGCTTGCCGGGGGTTTTCTTCACGTCCCAGAAGTCTGCCCACGAGGTCGGGGCCTGGGCCAGTTTGTCGGTGTCGTAGGCAATCGCCACGCTCCACACCAGCGCGGCGGAACCGCATTCCTGCGCCGCCTCGGGGATCAACTGGTCGGCGTGGCCCAGGCGGGTCCAGTCCAGGCGCTCGTACATGCCTTCCTCGCAGCCGCGCATCAAGTCCGGACCTTCGATCTGCACCACGTCCCAGTCGACGTTGCCGGTGTCGACCATGACTTTGATTTTGGCCATCTCGCCGTTGTATTCACTCTGGATCACCTTGCTTTGATCCACGGCGGCGAAGGGTTGAAAGAACGCCACGTCCTGGGCTTTTTGTCCGGCTCCGCCGTATCCGACCACCACCATGTCCGATGCTGCCTGAGCGCTGCCCAGGCCCATGGCCACGGACAACACCAAGGGATAAAAACCGTGCTTGAGCGTGTGCGATTTCATCAGTGGTTCCTCTTGCAGGTGCCACGGGACCCAAGGCCCGCGCAGCCCTTTTTTATTGTTGTGAGGTTTGGCCCGGGAGCGGGCTCGAGACGAAACTACTGCAAGGCGCAGTAAAAAAACAAGTTGATTTTTTACTGAAGGTAAATTTCTATAGCGCAACAATAACAACGCCGAAACCCGGCCTTTCGGCTTCAGCCTGCCAGGAGTACCCGCCCCCATGCCGACCTCGACACCCGCCTTCGCGCACCTGTTCGAACCCCTGGAGATCCGTGGCAAGCGCCTGAAAAACCGCATCATGTCCAGCGGGCACGACACCTCGATGCCCACCGACAATCTGGTCAATGAGCAATTGATCGCCTATCACCGGGCGCGTGCCGAAGGCGGTGCCGGGCTGATCGTGCTGCAAGTGGCCGGCGTGCATGACAGCGCGCGCTACACCTCCCATGTGCTGATGGCCACCGACGATGCGTGCATCGAGGGCTACCGCAAACTGGCGCAAACCTGCCATGCCCACGGTACCGTGGTGTTGTCCCAGGTGTTCCATCCGGGGCGGGAGATCATGGAGTCCAGCGATGGCCTGCTGGCGGTGGCCTATTGCGCCTCGTCGGTGCCCAACGAACGCTTCCGGGTGATGCCCCGCGCGCTGGACCAGGCCATGATCGACGAGATCGTCGCCGGTTATGCCGCTGCCGCCCGCCGACTGCACCAGGCAGGCATCGATGGCGTCGAGGTCGTGGCCAGCCATGGTTACCTGCCGGCGCAGTTCATCAATCCGCGGGTCAACCGGCGGACCGATGGCTACAACGGCGGACTGGAACAGCGTTTGCGTTTCCTGCGCGAGGTAATCGCCGCCGTGCGCGCGGCGACCGACGAGCAGTTCATCATCGGCCTGCGCATTTCCGCCGACGAGCGCGACCCGGAAGGCCTGACCGAGGACGAATCCCTGGCCGCCGTGCAGTCACTGCAAGCGCAGCTCGATTACGTGCACATCGTCGCCGGCACCTCGGCTTCCCTGGGTGGCGCGGTGCATATCGTGCCACCCATGGCGATCGAAGCGGCGTACCTGGCTAAAGAAGCCGGGACGTTCAAGGCCGGTTTGAACATTCCGCTGTTCGTCACCGGGCGCATCAACCAGCCCCAGGAAGCCGAGCTGATTCTGGCTCGCGGCCAGGCCGATGTGTGCGGCATGACCCGGGCGCTGATTTGCGATCCGCAAATGCCCAACAAGACCGACACCGGCCGCGTCGAAGACGTGCGGGCGTGCATTGCCTGCAACCAGGCGTGCATCGGCCACTTCCACAAGGGCTTGCCGATTTCCTGCATCCAGCACCCGGAAACCGGGCGCGAACTGATCTTCGGCGAACGCCGACAAGCGCCACGGCGCAAACGCATCATGATCGCCGGCGGTGGCCCAGCCGGGATGAAAGCCGCCACCGTTGCGGCCCAGCGCGGCCATGAGGTGACGTTGTACGAAGCCAGTCCGCAACTGGGCGGTCAGGTGTTGCTCGCGCAGCTGCTGCCGCGGCGTAGCGAATTCGGCGGTGCCAGTACCAACCTGCAACGGGAAATGGAACTGGCCGGCGTGCGCGTGGTGCGCAATACCCGAGTCGACCGGGCACTCGTGGAACGGGAAAAACCGGACATGGTGATCGTCGCTACCGGTGCCGAGCCCTACTGGCCGGCCTTCGAGCGCGGCGGTGAGTTGCAGGTGGTGGACGCCTGGCAAGTGCTGCGCGATGAAGTAAAGGTCGGCCGTTCGGTGGTGGTGGTCGACTGGCGCTGCGACTGGATCGGCCCCGGCATCGCCGAACGCCTGGTGCGCGCCGGGCACCAGGTGCAGCTGGCGGTCAACGGCACCCACTGCGGGGAAAACCTGCCGCTGTACGTGCGCGATCAACTGGCCGGCGAACTGCATAAGCTGGGCGTGCCGATCACGCCCTACGCGCGGTTGTATGGCTGCGATGACAACACGGTGTACCTGCAACACACCGCCAGTGGCGAACCGATGCTGATGGAGAACATCGATACGCTGGTGCTGTGCCAGGGCCACCAACCGGTGGATACCCTGGGTGCGGAGTTGCAAGGGCTGGTGGAGTTTCGTCGCATCGGCGACTGCCTGGCGCCGCGTACCGCCGAAGAAGCGATTTATGAAGGCCTGAAAGTCGCGTGGGAGCTTTAAGGCTGTTTATACTCCGGGGCTTTACATTCAAATGATCGCTCTCAGTAGGAGCTGCCGCAGGCTGCGATCTTTTGATTTTGCTTTTCAAAAACAAGATCAAAAGATCGCAGCCTGCGGCAGCTCCTACCAGGGTGTGGCGTAGCCCCCGGTTCGGAATTTTCCATGAGCAACAACAGCAAGACCCCGCCCGCTTCAGGCAGCGCCGAACCGCATTTTCTCGGCACGCGCATTCGCGGCCTGCGCAAGCGCCGGGGCATGACCCTGGCGGAACTGGCGCAACAGAGCGAACTCACCGCCGGCTACATCAGCCAGCTGGAACGCAACCTCGCCTACCCGTCGATTCCGGCGCTGTTCAACATTGCCCGCAGCCTCGGCGTGACCATCCAGTGGTTTTTCGCCAGTGAAGCGGTCACCGCGCCCGAAGACGATGGCGTCGTGGTACGCAAGAACAGCCGCCTGAACGTGCATTACGAAGACGGCATCGTCGACCAGTTGTTGACGCCGCAAGCCAACCGCCAACTGGAAATGCTCCACTCGCGCTTCCCGCCCGGCACCTACAGCCAGCAAAGCTACAGCCACGACGGAGAAGAAGCCGGCTACTTGCTCTCGGGGAGTTTCGAGTTGTGGGTCGGCGAGCGCCATTTCCAGCTCAATGAAGGCGACAGCTTCAGCTTTTCCAGCCAGGAACCGCACCGCTACGGCAATCCCGGCGATGTCGATGCGGTGGTGATCTGGGTGATTACGCCACCGACGTTCTAACGCCGGCTGCGACCGCTTGCCTGAGTGGAACTCGCACGCTTGAGGGTGTCGCTCGGCAGCTCGTTGAACAACGCGCGGTAGCTGCTGGAAAACCGCCCCAGATGCCAGAACGACCAATGCATCGCCACCTCGGCCACGGTGGTTTGCGTGGGCGTGCGGCTGAGCAATTCGCGGCGGGCGCTGTTGAGGCGGCGCAGGCGCAGCCACTGGGTCGGCGACATGCCGGTGTAGGTCTTGAACGCATGCTGCAACTGGCGCAGTGAAACCCCCGCGACCTGGGACAACTCCAACAGGTTGAGGTGTTCTTCCGGGGTGTCCGCGGCCCATTCCCCTACCCGCTTCATGATCGACCGCTCCCCGGCCCGACGCTGCAGCGCCCCCTGGTCGAGGCCGACACAGGCGTTGTCGAGGATGAACAGGCAATCTTCCAGCAGTTGCTGGGTCAGCGCTTCGCGGCTCGGTGGATCGAAGGTCTGCGACAGGCGCGTCAAGGTCCCGCTGAGCCAACGGCAGAACAGCGCGTTCTGCTGGGAGTTGAGCGGTGCCATGAACAGCCCTTCGAGCCTGGCGATGTCGAGGCTGTGGCGCTTTACGAACTCCGGCCCGAACACCACGGCGATTTCCTGGTAGTTCTCCGGGGTGATCCAGATGTTGCGGCTTTCGCCATTCAACACGTACAGCGCGTTGTCGCCGCGATCGAAACAAAACGACAACGAACCCTGGGGCGCGCTGAAATTCTGTTCGACCCGGGTATTCATCGACTCTTCGTAAATCTCCACGCCCTGCAGATCCAGATAACGCACCAGGCCTGCGAAATGCCCCGGCGACATCTGCTGGTATTGCTGCACCCAACCCGGCGTGGCGCGGATTTGCTCGGCGACATCGGCGGTGTTGAACGCTTGGACCTGGAGGGAGTTGGAACCTGTCATGGGGGCGACCTTACGCACTCTTTTGGTGCGCTTTGTGCTGCTTAAAGTGGATAGATGGAACCGCAAGGCTCGCACAAGATAGTCGTCAACGCGCTACAGGGGAAGTGTCCGGCGGATGAAACCGGTCTCTCCTGGCGTTAATAAAACCAATAACGAGGTCTTTATGAATGTCCCTTTCGATCAGCTGTTCACTTGGCTGAAAGATCACAAGATTACCGAAGTCGAGTGCGTCGTCAGCGACCTGACCGGCATTGCACGCGGCAAAATTGCACCGACCAACAAGTTCCTGCATGAGCGAGGCATGCGCCTGCCGGAAAGTGTCCTTCTGCAAACGGTAACCGGGGACTTTGTCGACGACGACATCTACTACGACCTGCTCGACCCGGCCGATATCGACATGGTCTGCAAGCCAGATGCCGACGCGGTCTACGTGGTGCCATGGGCCATCGAGCCGACCGCCATCGTGATCCACGACACCTTCGACAAGTTCGGCAACCCGATCGAACTGTCGCCGCGCAACGTGCTGAAGAAAGTCCTGCAGCTGTACACCGACAAAGGCTGGCGTCCGATCGTCGCGCCGGAAATGGAGTTCTACCTGACCCAGCGCTGCGAAGACCCGGACCTGCCGCTCAAGGCGCCGATGGGCCGTTCGGGCCGCGCCGAAAGCGGTCGTCAGTCGTTCTCCATCGACGCTGCCAACGAATTCGATCCGCTGTTCGAAGACGTTTACGACTGGTGCGAACTGCAAGGCCTGGACCTCGACACGCTGATCCACGAAGACGGCCCGGCGCAGATGGAAATCAACTTCCGTCATGGCAACGCCCTGGACCTGGCGGACCAGATCACCGTGTTCAAGCGCACCATGCGTGAAGCGGCGCTCAAGCACAACGTGGCGGCAACCTTCATGGCCAAGCCAGTCGGCGACGAGCCTGGCAGCGCCATGCACATTCACCAGAGCGTGGTGGACATTGCCACCGGTCAGCCAATCTTCGCCGATGCCGATGGCAACATGAGCGAACTGTTCCTGCATCACATTGGCGGCTTGCAGAAGTACATCCCGAAGGTGCTGCCGATGTTCGCGCCGAACGTCAACTCGTTCCGCCGCTTCCTGCCGGATACCTCGGCACCGGTGAACGTCGAATGGGGCGAAGAAAACCGCACCGTCGGCCTGCGCGTGCCGACCTCCAGCCCTGACGCCATGCGCGTCGAGAATCGCCTGCCGGGCGCCGACGCCAACCCGTACCTGGCCATCGCCGCCAGCCTGCTGTGCGGTTACCTGGGCATGGTCGAGCGTATCGAGCCGAGCGCTGCGGTACAGGGCCGCGCCTATGAGCGTCGCAACCTGCGCCTGCCGATCACCATCGAGGACGCCCTGACCCAGATGGAAGAGTGCGACACCATCAGCCGCTACCTGGGCAACAAGTTCGTGCGGGGCTATGTCGCGGTCAAACGCGCCGAGCACGAGAACTTCAAGCGGGTGATCAGTTCGTGGGAGCGTGAGTTCCTGATGCTCAGCGTCTAAAAAACTCGCTCCCCAAGGGATCACACATCCCCTGTGGGAGCGGGCTTGCTCCCACAGGGGGCAAGTGAATACCAAGAAAATCACCTGAAGAATCCAACAATTCCAAGAAGGTATCGATATGCGTCTTTTGAAATCCGTGGTCCCCGCCGCACTGGCGGTTCTGTTCAGCGCCGTTGCCCAGGCCCAGCCACAGGTCAGCGTCTACAACTGGACCGACTACATCGGCGAAACCACCCTCGCCGACTTCCAGGCCAAGACCGGGATCAAGGTGATCTACGACGTATTCGATTCCAACGAAACCCTGGAAGGCAAACTGCTTGCCGGTCGTACCGGGTATGACGTGGTGGTGCCGTCCAACCACTTCCTCGCCCGCCAGGTGAAGGCCGGTGCGTTCCTCAAGCTCGATCGCGAGCAACTGCCAAATTTCCAGAACCTCGATCCGAAACTGCTGGCGCTGCTGGAGAAAAACGATCCGGGTAACGCGCACTCGGTGCCGTACCTGTGGGGCACCAACGGCATCGGCTATAACGTCGACAAGGTCAAGGCGGTGCTGGGTATCGACAAAATCGACTCCTGGGCCGTGCTGTTCGAACCGGAAAACATCAAGAAGCTCAGCGCCTGCGGCGTGTCGATGATGGACTCGGCGGACGAAGTGTTCCCGGCGATGCTCAATTACATGGGTATGGACCCGCGCAGCGAAAACCCAGAGGACTTCAAGAAGGCCGAAGCCAAGCTGCTGCAGATCCGCCCCTACATCACCTATTTCCACTCCTCCAAGTACGTCTCGGACCTGGCCAACGGCGATATCTGCGTGGCATTCGGTTACTCGGGCGATGTGTTCCAGGCCGCCAACCGCGCCAAGGAAGCCAAGAACGGCGTGAACATCGCCTACGCCATTCCCAAGGAAGGCGCCAACCTGTGGTTCGACCTGCTGGCCATCCCCGCCGACGCCGGCAATCCGAAAGAAGCCCACGCCTTCATCAACTACCTGCTGGACCCGCAAGTGATTGCCAAGGTCAGTGAGTCGGTCGGCTACGCCAACCCGAACCCGGCCGCCAAGCAGTACATGGACCCTGAACTGGTCAGCAACCCCGAGGTTTATCCATCCCAGGAAGTCCTCGACAAACTCTACATCTCCACCACGCCGCCGCAGTCGATCATGCGCCTGATGACCCGTTCGTGGAGCAAAGTGAAGTCCAACAAATGAATCAGTACACCAAGGAACACACCCACTCCTATTACGCGGCGTCCGCCAAGGGCATGAGGCAGCGTCCCGCACTGGCCTCGGACCTGATGGCCGATGTCTGCGTGGTCGGTGCGGGTTTCACCGGCATCAACACCGCCATCGAACTGGCCCAGCGTGGGCTCTCGGTGGTCCTGCTGGAGGCCCGGCGAATTGGCTGGGGCGCCAGCGGGCGCAACGGCGGCCAGTTGATTCGTGGTATCGGCCATGACGTCAGCGGTTTCGCCAGGCACATCGGCGCCGATGGCGTGCAATACCTGGAGTATGCCGGGACCGAGTCGGTGCAGGTCGTGGGCAATCGCATCCGTGAGCACGGCATCGATTGCGACCTGAGCTGGGGCTTCTGCGAACTGGCCAACACCCCGGCACAGTTCAAGGCGTTCAAGGCCGAGCAGGCGCAACTGATTGAATCCGGCTACGCCTTTGAAACCCGACTGGTCGCGCCGGAACAGATTCGTGAACAGGTGGTGAACTCCGGCGTGTACGCCGGTGGCCTGGTGGACATGGGCTCGGGGCATTTGCATCCGCTGAACCTGGTCCTTGGCGAGGCGCAGGTTGCCGAGTCCCTTGGGGTGCGGATTTTCGAGCAGAGCCCGGTGCTGGAGTTGATCCATGGCAGCACGGTCCAGGTCCGTTGCGCCGGTGGCACTGTGAGTGCAGGCACCTTGGTGCTGGCCTGCAACGCGCACCTCGAAGAATTGGAACCGAAGCTCAGCGGCAAGGTACTCCCGGCGGGCAGCTACATCATCGCCACCGAGCCCTTGTCAGAAGAGGCCGCTGCAAAACTGATCCCGCACAACGTCGCGCTGTGCGACCAGAAGGTCGGCCTGGATTACTACCGGCTCTCGGCTGACCGGCGTTTGCTGTTCGGCGGAGCCTGCCATTATTCCGGGCGCGATCCTTCGGACATCAGCGCCTACATGCGCCCGCAGATGCTCAAGGTATTCCCGCAACTGGCCGATGTGCGCATCGACTATCAGTGGGGCGGCAAGATCGGCATCTCGGCCAACCGTTTCCCCCAGGTCGGGCGCCTGGGCCAGCACCCCAACGTGTTCTACGCCCAGGGCTACTCCGGTCATGGCCTGAACGTGACCCACTGGTGCGCGAAGTTGTTGGGCGAAGCGATCCATGCCGGCCACAGCAAGGGCTTCGACGTGTTCAGCGCCGTGCCGCACATGACCTTCCCCGGCGGACGCGCCCTGCGTTCACCGTTGCTGGCCCTTGGCATGTTCTGGTATCGGATGCGGGAAGTGCTGGGTTGACCACCGGGCACCTGAGGCGAGTTGTCTCTCGCTTCAGGCGTCGCGGCAGGTCAGGAGGGGTTGTGGCGACCTCAAGAGATCGCCGCGGCACTTCTATTGCGGCATCTGAATGTTAATGCCCTCCTTCTGCATTTCTTCCCGTACCGACTGGAATTTCTGA
>NZ_CATKPX010000050.1:0-16238 GCF_949767755.1 Pseudomonas sp. IT-P4
CTCGGCCAGCGTCGACGGCCAGACCTTCGAAAACCTGGTGATCGACGGCACCGCGGCCAATGTGGCCATCACCGACACCGTCAGCGAAGTGATCGCCACTTTGACCGCCGACAAGTCCACCGTGGCTGAAGGCGGCCAGGTCACCTACACCGTGACCCTGACCAACGCGGCCGGTCTGCCGATCAATAACCACGGCCCGTTGGAGTTCACCCTCTCCGATGGCACCAAGATTACCGTCGCGGCCAATACCGCGACTGGCACGGCAACCATCGCCGCTGCCGACGACGTGTTCACCGGCGGCCAGGCGCCGATCGTCAACAAGCTCGAGAGCGTTACTGGCGCGGATAACTTCGAAAAACTGACCCTGAGTCAGACCGAGGTCGCAACCACGGTCACCGACGAACCCGGTTCGGGCACCCCGACCGACAATCAGGGCGACAAGGTCACCGTCAGCATCGAAGGCAATGGCGGCGTGCAGGAAAACCTCGCGCCGACCTTCACCATCAAGGTCGACCAGAAACTCGATCACGACCTCAAGGTCACTTTGAGCAATGGCGACACCGTCACCATCGAAGCCGGCAAGCTGTCGGCCATTTACACCGCGCCAGTGCAAGGTGACGACGTCTACAAGGACGGCCAGACCCTCACCGTTGGCATCAGTGATGCGACCGTTGATGGCAAGTCGTTTGAGAACCTCGTCATTGGTGGCGAAGCCAAGGTCGAAATTACTGACACCGTCAGCGAAGTGATCGCTACCCTGACCGCCGACAAGTCCACCGTGGCTGAAGGCGGCCAGGTCACCTACACCGTGACCCTGACCAACGCGGCGGGTCTGCCGTTGAACAATCACGGTGAACTCACATTCACCCTGACTGACGGCACACAAATCAAAGTCCCGGCCAATACCGCGACTGGCACGGCGACCATCGCCGCTGCCGACGACGTGTTCACCGGTGGCCAAGCGCCGATCGTCAACAAACTGGAATCGGTCAGCGGTGCTGACAACTTCGAAAAACTGACCCTGAGTCAGACCGAGGTCGCAACCACGGTCACCGATGAGCCATCAGGCCAAGGCGACAAGGTCACCGTCAGCATCGAAGGCAATGGCGGCGTACAGGAAAACCTCGCCCCGACCTTCACCGTCAAGGTCGACCAGAAACTCGATCACGACCTCAAGGTCACTTTGAGCAATGGCGACACCGTCACCATTGAAGCGGGAAAATTGTCGGCCATCTACACCGCACCGGTGCAGGGTGACGACGTCTACAACGACCCAAGTAACCTGAGCCTGACCGTCGGCTCGGCCAGCGTCGACGGCCAGACCTTCGAAAACCTGGTGATCGACGGCACCGCGGCCAACGTGGCCATCACCGACACCGTCAGCGAAGTGATCGCCACCCTGACCGCCGACAAGCCCACCGTCGCCGAAGGCGGCCAGGTCACCTACACCGTGACCCTGACCAACGCGGCCGGTCTGCCGGTCAATAACCACGGCCCGCTGGAGTTCACCCTCTCCGATGGCACCAAAGTCACCGTCCCAGCCAATACCGCGACCGGTTCCGCCACCATCATTGCCAAGGATGACGTCTACACCGGCGGCCAGCCGTCCATCGTAAACAAGCTCGAGAGCGTTACTGGCGCAGACAATTTCGAGAAGTTGACCCTGGGCAAGGACCAGTTCACCACTGCCGTCACCGACGAAGCAGGTTCGGGTACGCCAAATACGCCAGCCAACACCGGTGACGTCACCACCATCAGCATCTCGGGTGATACATCTGTCGTCGAGGGTCAGGCCGCACATTACACCCTCGCGCTGACCAACCCGGCTCACGGTGAAGTGACCGTAACCCTGACCTACTCCGGCACCGCAGCCAATGGTGCGGACTTCACCGGTGTGACGACAGTCAAGATCCCGGCGAATGCCAGCAGCGTGCCGTTCGACATTTCGACCATCGATGACCGAATCACCGAAAGCACCGAAAACTTCGTGGTCAAGATCGACTCGGCCACCGGAGGCAACTTCGAGAACCTGGAGATCAGCACGTCCAACGGCAGCGTCGGCACTTCGATCATCGACAACGACGCACCGCCAGCACTGGACCTCGATGCCAACAACTCCAGCGGCGCCACCGGAGCCGATTACAAGGTGACGTTCACCGAAAACACTGCCGGCCCTGGCGTGTCGATTGGCGATACCGACCTGAGCATCACCGACCCGGACAGCACCCTGCTGACCGGCGCGACCATCGTGCTGACCAACCGTCAGGACGGCGATGCCCTGAACCTGGGCAACAGCGTCAACGGCATTACCATCAATGCCAACAGCACCAACGGCACCGTCACCCTGACCCTGTCGGGTAACGCGACGCTGGCCGACTACATGCAGCAGATCAAAAACATCACCTTCACCAACAACAGTGAAGATCCGAGCACCGTGCCGCGCATCATCACTGTGACGGTGACCGATGGCAGCAACTACTCCAACACCGCGACCACCACGGTCAACGTGGTGGCGGTCAATGACGCACCGGTCGCAGCACCGGTCAACGTCACCGGCACCGAAGACACGCCGCTGATCCTCGGCTGGTCGACCTTCGGCGTCAGCGACATCGACAGTCCGGCCACCAACCTGGGCGTGAAAATCACCCAGCTGCCGGGCGAGGGCAAACTGCAGTACCTGGACGGTTCGACCTGGAAAGATGTCGCCGCCAACCAGACGTTCAGCAAGACTGATATCGACGCGGGCAAACTTCGCTTCATGCCGGATGCCAACGAGTCGGGCGTGGACGGTTACGGCCCTGGCACTGGTGACCAAAAGGCTGACTACGCGCAACTCCAGTTCCAGCCAACCGACGGCCAGACGCTGGGCAACACCGGCACGATCAAGATCGACATCACTCCAGTGGCGGATGCCCCGACCCTGAGCGTTGCCGACAACAGCGTAAGGTCCACCGGGTTGATCAAGGAAGTCTGGACCGGTCTGTCGGGCCTGGGCACCAGCGGCAATGGCGCGGACTCGACCACGCTGAAAAACGTGATCGACGCCGCTGGCACGGCGAACTCCAAAGGCACCGTGACCAACGTGCAGTCCGACGGTAGCGTAACCGCCGGTACGGCGTCGAAAACTTCCGGCCTGATCTACCTCGAAGCCGGCAAGACCTACACTTTCAGCGGTATTGGCGATGACAGCCTGCTGGTGACCATCGGCGGCAAGAACGTCGCTGCGATCACCTGGGGTGCGGGCGGCAACCTCAACGGTTCGTACACCCCGACCACCAGCGGCTACTACACCCTGGACATCTACCACCACAACCAGAGTGGCCCGGGCAGCTATGACGTCAACCTGTCGGTCAATGGCAGCACGCCGATCGACCTGAGCAGTGCCGGCGTACCGATTTACACCGGCGTCCCGGACCTGGTGAATGCCGGCGTGACCGTGTCCGACTTGCACGGCACCAATGGCGAAGGCTACTACGACGGTTACAAACTCAATACCGGCGCCGAAGGCACCAGTGTGAAACTGTCCGCCATCACCACCGCGCTGACCGACACCGACGGCTCGGAAAGCCTGAGCCTGAAGATCAGCGGCATGCCGGTCGGCTCGGTGCTCACCGACGGCGCGGGACATACCTTCACGGTCACCGCGTCCAATGGCGAGGCCAATGTGACAGGCTGGAACCTCGGCTCTCTGACCGTCACCGCGCCACCGTACTACAACGGCCAGTTCAACCTGACCGTGACCTCGACTTCCACCGAGGCCCTGGGTGGTTCGGCCAGCAGCACTTCGCAGATCCCCGTGACCGTGTACCCGGCGGCCTACAACGCTGTCACCGCCACCGCGGCCGATGACACCGTCACCGGCACCGACGGCAATGACATCATCGTCGCCGACATCGGCGGCCTGACCGTGGTGCCGGGCACCAACTACAACATCGCGTTCATGGTCGACAGCTCCGGCAGTATGAGTTCGTCGTCGATCAGCTCGGCCAAGGACTCGCTGACGTCGGTGTTCAACACCCTCAAGCAAAGCCTGGGCAGCAACTCGGGTACGGTGAACATCTTCCTGGTGGACTTCGACACCCAGGTCAACAAGTCGGTGTCGGTGAACCTCAATGACTCGAATGCGTTGACTCAGTTGAAGGCGACTCTGGACTCGATGTCGTCCGGCGGCGGCACCAACTACGAGGACGTATTCAAAACCACGGCCAACTGGTTCCAGAGTGCGGACGCCGTGGCCAACACCGGGGCGAAGAACCTCACGTATTTCATTACTGACGGCAAGCCGACTTACTACCAGAGCGGCGAGTCGACCAACCCGACCCTGTATGGCAGCACAACGCTCGATAGCCTGATCACCACCAGTAACTATCAGTTGGGTAAAGCGATCAGCCTGTTCCCCGACAGCACGCACCAGATCGACATTTCCGCCTCGGGCCAAGTGACGGTCTGGACCAAGAGCAGCAACGGCAATAACGGAAATGGCAACGGCAACGGAAGTAGCTGGTCATCCAAGGACTTCGGCTATCTGCATGCCCAGGGTGACGGCACCTACGAGTTCTCGGGGCGTGACGGCGACGGCAGCAGCACTGACTGGGACACCACCAGCAACTCCACCGGCAGCTTTGCACTGCTAAGCAACCTGTCGAATGTCGAGGCTATTGGCCTCAACAACGGCGTGAGCCTCAACGACCTGAAGCCGTATGACTCGAATCAATTGCCACAAACCAACATCGATCCGAAGGATCTGGCCAACTCGATCATCGGCCACACCGAAGCGACGATGCCGGGTCACGACACCGTCAGCGGTGGCGAAGGCAACGACATTCTGTTCGGCGACCTGGTGAGCTTCAACGGCATTGCCGGCGAGGGTTACCAGGCCATGCAAGCCTTCGTGGCGCAGCAATCCGGCGTGGAAGTCAGCAAAGTCACCACCAGTAATGTGCACCAATACATCACCGAGCATTACAACGCGTTCGATCTGTCCGGTGCCCATGACGGCAACGACACCCTGCTGGGCGGTGCCGGCAATGACATCCTGTTCGGCTCGGGCGGCAACGACAACCTCGACGGTGGCAAGGGCAATGACATCCTGCTCGGCGGCACCGGTAACGACACGTTGATGGGCGGACAGGGCAGCGACATCCTGATCGGTGGTACTGGCGGTGATACCTTCGTCTGGAAAGCGGGCGATACCGGCAACGACGTGATCAAGGACTTCAAGGCCAGCGAAGGCGACCGGATCGACCTGCGTGATCTGTTGCAGGGCGAAACCGGCAGCACCATCGACAACTTCCTGAAGATCAGCACCGTCGATGGCGTGTCGTCGTTGCAAGTCAGCTCGGCCGGCCAGTTCAACTCGGGCAACGCCGCAGCCGCCACGCCGGACGTGACGATCAAGCTGGAAGGCAACAACTGGTCGAGCGCTAACCTGCACAACCTGATTGCCGGTAGCGACCCGACCATCAAAATCGATCACAACAACAGCTGATGCACGGAAACGGCCGCCCCCTATGGGGCGGTCGTCACGATTGCGTCCACTGCCCGGTGACGATTTCGTCGCGGCGCCACATACTGGCGTGCAGTTGACCTATGCTGCTGACAGCACGACGCTGGTTCCATTCCGAGGGATGCTCAATGTTTTACGTGCAACGCGATGCGCAGGGCCTGTTGATACGCGTGGAACCCGCCGCCTACGCCGAGGCCACGGAAACGCTGGCGGCCGACAATCATGAGATTCAGGCCTGGTTTGCCAACGCGGCTGTGGAGAACAGCCTCAAACAGCTCAAGCAAAGTGACCTGGAAATGATCCGGGTACTCGACGACTTGATTCAGGTGCTGACCCAGAAAGGCGTAATCCGCGTCACCGACCTGCCGACGGCGGCCCAGGCCAAGCTCATGGACCGAAACCAGGCCCGTGAAGCCTTGGGTGGCTTGAGCCAATTGATCGATGATGAAGAGACCGGGCTGATCTGACGCGCCCCTGCGATCATTCCCACGCACGGCGTGGGAGCGATCACATCAACCCCAGGGCTTGGGTTCGCCGAACAGCTGGCCCTGCACACCGTATAGCCCCATCTCGCGAATCACCGACAACTCCCCTTCTGTCTCGACCCGCTCGGCAATCAGCGGCAGATCAATGCTGTGCGCCGCTCGCTGGATCGCTTCGATGAACAGGCGTTTGTCGCTCTCCTCGTCAATCGACCGAATGTAGCTGCCATCGATTTTCAGGTAAGCCAGCCCCAACCGAGCCAGGTTGCCGATCATGCTGAAGCGGCCACCAAAACGTTGCAGGCTCAGGGAGAACCCGAGTTCGCGCAGGCGCCGGGTCAGTTGCTCCAGCACCGCCTGGTCAGGCAGTTGCTCTTCGCCAATTTCCAGGGTCAGGCGCGGGCCGAGGTTGGAGTGCGCGCGCAGTATCTCGAAGATTTTGTTTTGCGCCTGCGGGTCGGCCAGGGTAGCCGACGACAGGTTCAGCGCCAGCGACTCCTCATGCCCGCTCATTTGCTCCAGCACCCGCTCGAGCATCAGCCGATCCAGACGTGCAGTCCAGCCGAAGCGCTCCAGCCAGGGCAGAAAACGCCCGGCGGGGATGGTCTGGCCGTGTTCGTCGAGCAGTCGCGACAACACTTTGTAGTGCAGCACCAGTTGCGTGTCCTGGGCGGCCACTACCGGTTGGAAATACAGCTCGAAACGCCGCTGTGTCAGCGCCTGGTCGAGCATCCGGTGCCAGGCGTGGTGATCGTCGCCGACACTGGCCGCGAGACTGTGCTCGATACAGGCCCAGTTCTGCTCGCCCTGGCCTTCGGCCTGCGCCAGCGCCTGGTCGCCAAGGCTGAGAACGGTTTGCGGCGAGTCGCCATGAGCAAAAGGCGCCAGGCCGATAGACGCCACGGCAGCCACATCGGTGGCGCCGGTCGCGTGAAGACTGGCCAGGGCACTGTCGAGGTTCTGTGCCAATTGCAGCGCTTCCGCGCGCACCAGCCCCGGTGCCAGTACGGCAAATTCGCCGCCACGGATACGGGTGACCAGGTTCTGGGTTTCCGGGTATTTGGCGCACTCACGAGACAGTTGCTCACCGACGGCCTTAAGCACTTCATCGGTGCGCTGGCCACCGAGTCGCTGGTTGAGACCGGCCAGATCCTTGACCCGCAAAAGCAGCAGATAACCGGAACTGGCCTGCTCCGGGTTGCTTACCCGCGCATTCAGTTGCATCTCGAAATATCGCCGATTGGCCAACCCGGTCAACGAGTCCTGATAGGACTCGACCCGCAGTTTTTCACTGCGTTCGGCCTGCTCCTGGAACAGCGCCTTGAGCTTTTCGACCATCTGGTTCATGGCCTGCACTACCCGGCGAAGTTCTGGGGTACGCGGCAGTTCCGGCAGGCTGAGGAATTCCCGCCGGGCGATGGCGTGGGATTGCTTGACCATGTAATCCAGCGGTCTCAATTGCTGACGCAGCAACAGCGCGCCGAGTACCGCACTGACCGCGCCACACAGCAGCAACCAGCCCAGGCTACCCAAAGCGCTTTGCCACAACTTGGCCAGCGCGAACATCGGGTGGCTGACCACCTCGACCCGGGCAGCCTGTTCCCAGCCACGGCTGACGATCGCATCACCACCGGCGGGTTCAAGGCCGATCAGTTTGACGAACCAGTCCGGAACATTGTTGACCGCCGGAATACCCGTACGCTCGACCAGGGTCTGGTCGGTCTTCAGATCGACCACGCGGATACTCGCGTAGTAACCGCTGTCGAAAATCGAGCTGACCAGCAACTCAACCATCGCCGGGTCGTCGATGTTCGGTGTCAGGGACAGCGCCAGCGCCGTCGCGGCGTCCTGGGCATGGGAGCGCAACTGGTTGACGTACTGAGTACGCGAGCTCTCCAGACTGACCATGAAACTGCCGGTGAAGGCGACCACCAGGAACAGACAGATAGCAATCAACAGCTGTTTGAACAAAGACATCTGAGCACGTGCTCCTAGTTAGTCGTCTCGACCGGGAATCCTTCGGCCTGCATTTTTTTCAACACATCCTGCCAACGCGAAAGGCGTTTGGTATCGCCGACCTTTTTATTGCCCTTGGCACCCGGCAACCACATCCCTTCGGCATTGAAAGAGTAGACCGGCAGCAAATCCTTCCGTTGGCCTGCCGGCTTGATTGCATCAATCAGGCTGTCGAGTACCAGGGGCTCGGCTTCCGGGCTCGCGTAGTAAGTCAGTACCATGTGCGCACGGTTCTGGGTCAGCGCCTTGACATAGGTGATACGCAGCTTTTCACTGGCTACACCGAGGTGCCGCAGGCTGAAGTACTTGGCGATAGCGTAGTCTTCACAGTCGCCCGCGCCTTTCCAGAGGGCTTGGATCGGGGTTTCCCAGTAGTCGACTTCATGCCACAGATCGATGTCTTCGACGTATCGCAGCTGCTGGTTGAAGAAGTGATTGACTACATTGAGTTGTTCCAGCTCGCCGATCTGCTTCTGGCTAGTCAATAAGTATTGCCAATCATTAATGCGTTGCTGACCTTCTCCCAAAGGTCCGTACAATGCCTGCGCCCGCCGGCTGATCAGGGAAAAATCCCAATCGGCGCTCAAGCTGCCCAGCATTACGCCAGTCAGCAGCAATGCGCTGCACAGCCAGCGTAAAACCCGGGGGATCGTTAAACTTGCCGCCAATGCGAGGCATCCTGGATAGGCAGGAGGGAATCGTTCGAATGGTGAAGGTTAGCCCGGAAAAAGACAATGGCACGGTGAGATCACTGGCGGCGCGCTAAACTGCAAGAAAGGCACTCGAGAGCCTGTTTGACAAGCAGTCAGTCAGTTACTAGTGTCATTTGGATCCAAAAATATTCCATCAATCAGGGTGCGTTTAGTGACACAAAAGCCCAACCCTCTCAGCCGTATCAAGGTCAACGGGCCGATTCCCGCACACATGGCACGCTCGGTGATCGAAGAAACCCTGCGCGCGGCCATACTCGACGGGCGCATTCCTTGCGGTGCGGCCCTGCGCCAGCAAGACCTCGCCGACCTGTTCGGCGTCAGCCGCATGCCCGTACGCGAAGCCTTGCGCCAACTCGAAGCACAGTCGTTGCTCAACGTGGTTGCCCACAAGGGTGCCGTGGTCGCGCCGCTGGTCCAGGGCGATGCCGTGGAAACCTACGCGCTGCGCATCCTGCTGGAATCCGAAGCCCTGCGTCTCTCGGTGCCACTGCTTCGCGAAGAAGATCTCGAAGAGGCTGCCCGCTACATCGACGAACTGGAAACGGAAAGCGACTACACCGAAATCGGTCGGCTCAATCGCTTGTTCCACATGACGCTTTACAGCCAGGCGCCGAATCGCCGGCTGTTGAAACTGGTCGAAGACGGCCTGAACGAAGAAGAGCGGTTCCTGCGCTTCAACCTGGAAGCCATGGGCCTGGGCAAACTGTCCCAGGATGACCACAAGGCACTGTTGCAGGCTGCTGCAGAGCGGGACGTCGAACGCTCCGTGAAGCTGCTCGAACATCACCTGAACCGAGGGGTCGAGGTCATTACGCGCTACCTCAACAGCCCTGAAGTCCAGGCCAGGAACAGGTCGAAGTAACCCTCGGCGGCAAGCCCGGGGGAGCGTACCGAAGGGTTCACCCCGCTTGCCGCGCATCCCTCCAAATGCTCCGCGAATAATTTGATTACAAATCCCCTTCCCCCATACCACGCCGCCCTTGCAGCGCCATACCGCGCCATACCGCGCCGCAACGCCTCGCCGCCTTGAAACCCGACCATTGCAACATTTGCGTGATGCCTCAGTAATGGCGGCCACCTCGATTTACGCCCACTCTGGATAACCAGGACAAAAAACGGGTGACGCTCCGTTCGAATGGAGCAACCCCTGCCCCCAGAAGCGAAGGAAGGAGCCTCATCACGGGAACGGAAGGATCGGCATCGCTCGCGACCCGCTTCCACCCCCTCAGACATTCCCAACGACGCCCGTAAAAAGTTACTTCGAGTGAGGCATTCACTCTTTATTCAATTCTGACTCATATAAGCCGGAAGGAGTAACTACGCCAAAATAAAACCAACCTAAATAGTTTTATTGGAACTTGTCATTCTCGAAAAAGTTGAATATTGAAATAATAACAAAACAACTTGATCAACACTTTATATGTGTATTAGTTTTTCTTCGTCGCCAGCCACAAACGGCTGCAACGCCTAACCCACTTGGCATCCATGGCACTGAAAAAGATCAATTAGTTTGAGGTACCCGTTCGCCAGGAAAAAACTTCCAACGAACTTCAGTGCTTGATGACTTCTCACCAAGGATCATTTACAGGCTCATCCATGAAACCAACTAAAGAACGTCTGTTTCAAAAAAAATCAGAACTTGGCAAACACCCGATCTTCTCTGAAATACATTCGCTGCCGGTCCTGCGACGCTTCATGGAAACCCACGTGTTTGCCGTATGGGACTTCATGTCGCTGACCAAGCGCCTGCAACAGGAGCTGACCTGCGTGCGACTGCCCTGGCTTCCACCGCAGGATCCCCAGGCCGCGCGGTTGATCAACGAGATCGTACTGGGTGAGGAGTCGGATGATCGCCCGGCTCTGGGTCACTACAGCCACTTCGAGTTGTACCTGGATGCAATGCGCGAGGTCGGCGCCTGCACCGTTGCCATCGAGCGTTTCGTGGCCCTGCAGCAAGAAGGCGTGAACTACGACATGGCCTTGCAGAGCGTCAAGATCGATCCGGCGGCCGCCAATTTCGTCCGTCATACGCTTCACACCGCACTGCATGCGCCGGGTCATAGTGTGGCCGCAGCGTTTCTGCACGGTCGCGAGAGCGTTATCCCGCAGATGTTCCAGCGCATCCTCGACGATTGGGGCATCGGCATCGAGCAAGCGCCGACTTTCCGGTACTACCTCGAACGGCACATTGAGGTCGATTCCGAGGACCACGGCCCGGCAGCGGAAAAGCTCCTGTCACGGATGGTCGATAGCGACCCGCAACGGCAGGAAGACGTGTATGCGAGCGCCATCGCTGCCGTGGAAAGTCGTATCGCCCTGTGGGACGGGTTGCGCCTGAGCATGAACGAATACGTCGTGGAGGTGAACGCATGAACGCCGCCGACTACCAATCCTTCGCCGACGCCTGGGAGAGCCGCGCGACCATCCGCACCCGCCCGCGCCGCGTGCTGGAGAACGACGACAAACTGATCTACCCCTTGAGCCGCCAACCGTTGGCGCTAAGCGAAACCTTTCTGCGCGAATGCCCGGAACAGCGCGACTTCGCCCTGGTACAGACCCTCTACAAGTTCATCAGCGATGTGGTGATTTTCGAAACCGAGATCGTCGACAGAACCGCCCGCAGCATTGCCAAGAATCGTTTTGCGGTCGAGTTTCCGTTCGCCTGCCGCTACGACGCCATGACTGTGGTGGTGGACGAGGATTACCACGCGCTGGTGGCGATGGATTTCATGCAACAGACCATCGCCATGACCGGCATCCCCCCCATTGAATTGCCGGATGAAATCGAGCTGAGCCGGGCGATACCGGTGGCCGTGGCACTCGCTCCGGAGCACCTGCGCAGCGCCGTAGAACTGATCTGTGTGGCCATCGCCGAAAACACGGTGACCGGTGATGTCGCCGCGTTCGCCAAGGACGACACGGTCAAGCAATCGATCAAGGGCCTGATGGCCGATCACTTGCTCGATGAGGGGCGCCATTCCGGTTTTTGGGCGCGGCTGGTACGCATCTACTGGCATGCCGCAAGTGCAGAAGACCGCCAGTGCATCGCGCAGATCCTGCCGGTGTTCATTGCTCATTACCTGACCAACGACATCCAGAAATCCTTCGACTTCCGCTTGATCGACGCACTGCAGATCAACGACGCGACGCGTCACGCCCTCAAGAACGAAGTGTCTGCACTGGCCTTCCCGATCAATCGCCATCACCCGCTGGTGGCCAACATTGTGCGGTTTTTCCACAGCAGTTCGCTGCTCGATTCGCTGTGCGTACAAACCGCCCTCAGCGACTACCTGGTTTGACGAGGAGCCCATCATGAGACGTCTCGACATCTTGCTCACCGGAAAAAGCCAGGCCCTGACCGACCTGGCATTGGAACTCGAACAACACGGTCACTCACTGACGCAGATATCCGCACTCGACGAAATGCCGGGGCCTGCGGATCTACTGATCGACGATGGCACGTCGCTTGAGTTCACCTGTCAGGCGCCACGCCTGACATTGCAGTTGGGCCTTCGCCTGCCGCAGGCGTCCGGCCTGCCATCGCTGGACGTACTGTGCTGGCATGGTTCAACACTGCTGAGCCGCGCACCCATCGCCGATGAACCGTCGGGTAACGGCCAGGCGTTGCGTATGCAGGCCATGACAGCACTGGTTGACCATGTGGCGCTGCTGGTCAGCCGCTACTCGCGCGATGCCGACTATTTTCGGCTCGCCGAACCCGCCGTATCTGCCCGCTTCGAGCGCATCGAGAGCCTGCGGTTCCTGGAAAGCCTCACGTTCGTGCATCGGCTCAATGCCACCGCTGACCCAAGACTGCAGCAACTCGCGTTAACGCCGATGATCGAAAGCCTGGAACAGCAATGCATCCAGAGCGCCGACCATCCGGCCTTGAGCATCGACGGCGACACCCTCGACTATCGCCAGTTGCACGCCCACAGCCGCGCCATCGAGCAACGTCTGCGACCGCTTCTGGAGCAGCATCAAGGCCCGGTCGTCATCGGGATCTGCTTACCTAAATGCAGCGCGCTGTATGCGGGAATCCTGGCGATCCTGGGCAGCGGCGCGGTGTACTTGCCGCTGGAGCCGGGCCATCCGTTGCAACGTCAGCAGTACATCCTGTCGAATGCCGGCGCGGTGTTGTTGCTGCATGACGGTGAGCATCCCCTGGCGTACGAGATGCCAGGGCTGGACATCAGCAGAATCGACGTCCATGACGCAGACCTCACTCAACCCTTGATGCGCCAACGCCCCGACCTCGATGCGCCTTGCATGGCGCTCTACACCTCGGGTACCACCGGTCATCCGAAGGGCGTGTTGCTCAGCCAGGCCAACCTTGCGCACTTCACCCACTGGTACGCCGACTATGTGCAGCTGACCCGCCAGAGCCGGGTATTACAGTTTTCTTCGTTGGGATTCGACTCATCGCTGATCGACATCTTCCCCACCCTGTTGCAAGGCGCCGAGATGATCGTGCCCGGCGATGACCAACGCCGCGATCCGCTGCAACTGGTGGAGCTGATTCGTCATCGGCAACTGAGCCACGCCTTTTTACCGCCGGCCTTGTTGAGCATCCTCCCGCTGGAACAATTGCAGTGCCTGGATCATGTGATGACCGGCGGCGATGTCTGCGAGCCGTGGGTCATCGAAAAACTGAGCCGCCAGGGCAAGCTCTACAACCTCTACGGGCCCACCGAAGCCACGGTGCTGATTACCGCGCGCAAACTCCAGGCAGGCGACAGCAACCGTTCTCTGGGCGCTCCAATCGCCAACAGCCAGGTGTTGATTCTCGATGACGACTTTCACCCCGTGGCCGAACAGACCGTTGGTGAGTTGTACATCGCCGGCCCGGGTGTGTGTCTGGGTTACCTGAACAACCCGCAGCAAACCGCTGAACGCTATCTGCACTTGAACTTGCCTGACGGCCGGAGGTTGCGTGTCTATCGCACCGGAGACATGGCAAAGTGGACGGCTGAAGGGATCGAGCTGTGCGGTCGGCGTGATCATCAGGTGAAGATTCGCGGCTTCCGGGTCGAGCCGCAAGAGATTGAGCGCTGCCTGCGCGACAGCCAGTTGTACCGCCAGGTTGCCGTGGTCATAGATAGCCAGCGACGGATACTGGCTTTCGTTGCCCAGCCCCGGGACGACCAGCCCGATAGCGTTCGCCAGTTGAAGGCCCACGCGACACAACACCTGCCGGACTACATGCGCCCCCTTGCATGGACCGAGCTGACAGCCATGCCCTATGCCAGTAATGGCAAGGTCGACCGCAAGGCGCTTCTGGAGCTGGCGCTCAACGTCACCGAGCACTCTTCAAGACGTCTGCCCGCCAGCGCCGATGAGGCCCTGCTGTTGGAGATCTGGGCCGAGTTGCTGGAGCTCCCGGCGAGCGATATTTCCACCGACGAAAGCTTCTTCAATCTGGGCGGGCACTCGATCCTGCTGTCGCGCATGCTCCTGCGATTGCGCGAGGAGTTCGGGCGCAGCATCTCGATCAACCGATTCATCGAACTCCCCACTCTCGAGAAACTGGCGACTTTGGTGCGGGGTTCCGGCAGCGAAGAAGTGCTGAGCGAACAGGCCATGCGCGATGCCTTCCGCGAGCTGGATGTTCAGCCGCTGCCCGTCAACCGCATGGGCGATGTGCACAAGGTGATCGTCACCGGTGCCAACAGTTTTGTCGGTGTACACATCGTCGATGCGTTGCTGGCCTGGGGTGCCAGCGAAGTCGCTTGCCTGGTTCGCGATGGCAACGGGCAATCGGCGGACGAGCGCTTTGCCCAGGCGTTGCGGGAGAACCGTCTGGAGCATCTGGATATGAACCGGGTGCGGGTTTACGCGGCAGACATCACGCGGCCGGAACTCGGTTTGGCGGCTGAGGTTTACCAGCGACTGGATCAGGAGTTTGGCGCATTGGTGCACAACGCGGCGAACGTCAATCACGTCCTCGATTACGAGTCGCTGGCCCGTGACAACGTCGAGCCGATTTTCGAATGTTTGCGCCTGTGCGAAGGACGCAGCAAAAAAATCTTCAACTTCGTCTCGACGCTCTCGGCCTCCAGCACGATATCCGCCGACGGCCGAGTGCTTGAGTTGCCGGCTGCACCCACACCACCGATCTACATCAAGAACGGCTACAACCTGTCCAAATGGGTCGGCGAGCGGATCCTCGAACGGGCGCGGGAGCTTGGGGTGCGGGTCAATCTCTACCGCCCCGGCAACATCAGTTTCAACAGCCTCACGGGCGTGTGCCAGCCGCACAAGAATCGCCTGATGCTGATGCTCAAGGGCTCGATCCAGCTGGGGCAGGTGCCGGAGTTCGCCTTGAACTTCGACTTGATGCCGGTGGACTTTCTCGCCCGATTCATCGCTTTCCACGCCAGTCGTTATCAGCCGGAGCAAGCGGTATTCAACCTGCACAACCCCGAGCCCTTGAGCTGGGACAACTACGTGGCGTCCTTCCGCGAAGCAGGGCGCGAATTCGCGATGGTCAGCGTTGCCGACTGGCAGCAGCAACTGGGTCGGGTCGACAGCGACAACGCGTTGTACGGCGTGCTGGGGTTCTACCTCAACGGCTTCGAGGAGGACATCGGCGACATCTCGATGATCGGTCACGACAACGCCCAGGCCGGTGTTCGGCTGATGGGCACGCACTACCCGCAAAAGTCCCCGGCGCTGCTGCGTCGCGGCTGCGACTACCTCAAAGAAATCAATTTCATCTGACTCAACCCAACGGAGCAAGACCATGAGCACTCTGCAACCCGACACGCTGATCAAAAACCCTCAAGGCTGCCACGTGGCGTCCTCGGTGGACGTACCTGCCGATGCCACTCAGGTATGGGCCGTAGTCGGCAATTTTGCCGGCTTCGATCGCTTCATCCCGGCGCTGTCGCACATTGAGATGACCGGTGATGGTGTGTCATCGCTGCGCAAAAAGTTTTTCAAGGATGGCAACCTGGTAGTCGAGCAACTCAACTCCCGGGACGACCAGGCACGGCACATGACCTGGACCACTATCTACAACACCCTGGGTGTGGCCAATCTGTGGGCAGCGATGAGCGTTGAACCACTGGGTGCGGGCCAGTCCCGAGCCACCTGGACCATCATCGCCGAACCTGCCCAAGGTGGCGCCGAGGCGATACCGGGCTTCAAGGCTTTCGTACAGGGTTTTGCCGATGATGCGATGAACAATGTGCTGAAGCTGTTTGCTTAAGACGAAAAAGCCCGTTGTGGAGAGACTCCACAACGGGCTTTTCAGTACCCCTGAAACGACAAAACCCCTGTCTGCGTTAGCAGAGAGGGGTTTCGGAATTCAATCTTGACGATGACCTACTCTCACATGGGGAAACCCCACACTACCATCGGCGATGCATCGTTTCACTGCTGAGTTCGGGATGGGATCAGGTGGTTCCAACGCTCTATGGTCGTCAAGAAATTCTGTGACCAGCCCGTTAGAACTTTAACGTGCCGGTGAAAACTGGTGACTTCTACTAAAAACAAAACCCCTACCTGCGTACGCAGATA
>NZ_CATKPX010000051.1:0-15581 GCF_949767755.1 Pseudomonas sp. IT-P4
GTGTAATGCAAAAAGGGCGAACCTTCACAGGTTCGCCCTTTTTTGTGAGCGCACTCACAGGGATTATGGGTTGAAATCGATTCGTGCGTTCAGTGCAAAACCAATGTGGGAGCGGGCTTGCTCGCGAAGGCGGCCTCGCATTCAACATCGCGGTGAACGGACTGACACTTTCGCGGGGCAAGCCCGCTCCCACAGGAGATTGAAGTTGGAATTGGAGTTTTGTGGGCCAGGCTGACCCACATCACTTCAGGAAATCAGTGACGCTCTAGCGCATTCACCAGATCATGGAAGGCTTCACGATTGGTGTCGTTCAGCCCCATGAGGATCTTGTGCGCTTCGAGCACCTTGATCCGCACCACTTCTTCGGACTGATCCTGGTCTGGCAGGTCGTCCAGGCATTCCGGGCACGGCACCGGCTTGTCAACGATGTTGAACACCTGCTCGAAGCCCATGGACTGCAACAGACGCGTAATGTCTTCGTGGGTGGTGACGACGGTCGGCAGCAGGCCGACCTTCTGCCGCGACAGGATCGACAGCTTGGCCAGCAGGCCAAGGGTGGTGCTGTCAATGCTGCGGGTTTCGGTCAGATCGATCACGATCGTGTTGAAATTCAACGCGCTGAAGATCCGCTCAATAGTCGCATCCAACGCCGAACACAGGGTCAGGCGAACTTCACCGACGAACTTCAGGACGAAGGTGCCATCCTGCTCGGCGAACTGGATTCTACCGGTACTCATCAAAGATTCCTGCTCAACACCAACAGGGCGATATCATCCGGCATCTCCCCTAGCGTGGCCAATCCAAAAACCTGCCGCAACCCATCCAGGGTGCCGCCCGCAGCCTTGACCCGTTGGGGCAACGCCGCCTCTTTTTCTTTGAGTGTGGGTTCTGGCAAAAGGTCCAGAATGCCATCAGACATCAGCGTGAGGCTGAACGTCGGTGGCAGTTCCAGCACGTGGTCTTCGTAGGTGGCTTCGTTGAAGAGGCCCACCGGCAGGCCACGCCCTTCCAGATAACGAACACTGTCTGGCGTGTACAACACTGGCAACGGCAGATGACCGCCGATGCTATAGGTCAACAAACCGGTCTCCTCGTCGATGACTCCACCGACCATTGTGACGTGTTTACCCAGCTTACAACTGATCAGGCCCCGGTTGATATGACCAAGAACCTCTGAAGGCTTGAATTCTGGCAAGGTGCCGCTGCGCTTGGACTCGAACAGCAAGCGCGTGGTCATGAACTTCAACAGCACGGTGACGAAGGCTGAAGAGGCGCCATGACCGGAAACGTCCGCCAGGTAAAAGGCGACCCGGCGCTCGTCGACCCGGAAGTAATCGACGAAATCACCCGACAGGTACAGCGACGGGATGATCTGGTGAGCAAACTTGAACTCGTCAATGGTCCAGGGGCTGACCGGCAGCATGTTCATCTGCACCTGGCGACCGGCGTTCTGGTCCTCCTGGAGCAGGTTCAGGCTGGCTTCGAGTTCGCGGTTGGCCTTCTCCAGCTTCTCGCGGTAGCGCTGGTTCTCCAGCAGCAGGCGCGCACGATCCAGGGCCCGGCGCACAGAGTGCTCGAGCACAGCCAGATCTTCGAGAGGCTTGATCAGGTAGTCCGCCGCGCCCAGGCGCAGGGCTTCGACCGCGTCGTTCATCACGCCGGCACCCGACACCACGATCACCGGGGTTTGCGGTGACCGTTCGGTCACCTGGCGAATGAGTTCGAGTCCGCCCATCTGCGGCATGCGCAGATCGCAGATGACCAAGTCGGGCTTGTCTTGCTCGAATACCTGAAGACCCTGCTGACCATTGCTGGCCTGCAAGACGCTGAAACCACTGTCTTCCAAATAGGCGGCGAGGCTCGCGCGCACTACTTCGTCATCATCGATTATCAGCAGCGTGGCACTGGTTTTTGGCATGTGGGCAAACGGCGCCAGAATTAGGTTGGCGTAGCAGGCGGGGACTTTGGCCCGGCACTGACTACTGGATTCGCTTTCTAGCCTCTCTGTCGCACCGCTTTCGGGCATTTGCCCTACACACATGTTCACCAGAGGTGCCCTTCTAAGGCGCAGACGGTACTCCCATCCGCGGGGCGTTTCAAGCTCACGCCGATGGTCGCTTGACGTCTTTATTTGTCAAATCACCGAGAGTTATAAGAACAGGCAAATCCGTAACCCAATGGAAGGTTCGAACCCATGAGTCAAACCCCTCGTGACTACAGCAAAAAGCGCGATGACATCCCCATGCCGGTCTTCGCAGACAAAAAAGGCGGCCTGATGGCCGCCTTTTTCAGTTTATCGGTCGAGATTAGAAATCGTCTTCGACCTGACCGTCCTTGACCTTGAATTCACGGTTCTGCAAGTACGCATTACGGATGAAGGTGTACTTGTCGCCGGTGATCAGCTTCTCGCTCGACAGCAGGTTGGCACGGGTATCGACGATGTCCAGCGCGTAGAACGAGTTACGCACCGGAACGTCGTTTACGTAACGATAAGCACCGGTATAGCTGTCGACGTACTTGGACGGCGCATCACGCAGGGTGCTTGGCCCCAGCAGCGGCAGCATCAAGTAAGGACCGCTGCCGACACCCCAGTAACCCAGCGTCTGACCGAAGTCTTCGTCATTGCGCTGCAAACCCATCTTGGTGCCGACATCAATGACGCCCAGCAAACCGAAAGTGGTGTTGAAAATGATTCGTGCGGTATCAACGCCTGCGGCGCGAGGCTTGGCCTGCAGGATATCGTTGGCCAGGTTACGCACATCACCGATGTTCTGGAAGAAGTTGTGAACGCCGTCTTCGACAAACTGCGGCGCCACGTACTGGTAGCCCTGGGCCAGGGGCTTGAGCGCGTAGGTGTCGATCACGTCGTTGAATTTGTAAATCGGGCGGTTGACGCTTTCCCAAGGATCATCCTCCGTGGCTGCCTGGGCAACGAACGGAACCAGCATCACACTGGCGCATACACAAATCCTGGCTAGATGATTGCTCCAGCGCATAGAAAAAAACTCCTTGGTTTGTACCGGCTCGGGCACTTGGCCCAGGCAATAAGTTGCCAAGTATAAGACGTAAACGCCGTTTAACGCACTTTGCACGAGATCCACACAAACACAATCGTGCCAAGTGTGAGCGATTCACATCCTTGTCATTGAACTGTCACCGTCGCCCACTAGCCTTCAGGCTATTTCAGGGACGTCCACATGCCGCTCGCCGAAGCCTTGCCCCAAACCGCACCCAGCCTGACCGCCGTACTGTTCGGCCTCAGTGGCTGCCTGGTGGATTTCGGCGCGCACACGCATAGGCACGGCAGCCACTCGGCCGAACACGCCGAGGCCACTCCCGGCGCACTGGATAGCCTGCGCAGCTTGCAGCGCCAGCAGATTCCCTGCGCCTGGCTCGATGAACTGCCCCCTGCCCTCAGCCAATCCCTGGCCGCTGCGCTGCCGGAATGGATCAAACCTTCGCAACATCCAGCAACAAACAACCCATGGCCCGCCCCGAATGCCTGCTGGCAAGCCTTGATGACCCTGAACGTCGAGCGACTCGACGGCTGCGTACTGGTGAGCGGCGAACCCCGCTTGCTGCAAGCGGGGCTCAATGCCGGGTTGTGGACCATCGGCCTGGCCTCTTGCGGCTCGCTGTGCGGCCTGGCGCCCGAGCAATGGCAAGCCTTATCCCCGCAGGAACGCGACATCAAACGCGCCAAGGCGACGATGCAACTGTTCGGCCTGGGCGTGCATTCGGTGATCGATCATCTCGGTGAACTCGACACCTGCCTGGCGGATATCAGCTTGCGCCGGCTCAAGGGCGAAAAGCCCTGATCGAGATCATGCACGTTGGGCGCGAGTGGATTAATCTAAAGGTCAGCCATCGACCTTTGGCGCGCCGCCTTGGCGTGCCGCCATGGTCTATGCCAGTGCCTATCGATTAAAGAAGGAAGAACGCCATGCCTGCCCGCGAACTGCAAGAACAGCTCAATGCCCTGCGCGAGCAATTGGAACAGAATCCTCCATTGTCTGAAGCCGAACGCGCCGAGCTACACGAACTGATGCAACAGATCGAGTTGAAGCTTGAGCTCGAAACCAAAACCCAGGATTCCAGCCTCGCCGATGGCGTCAACCTGGCCGTGGAACGCTTCGAACTCGAACACCCTACCCTTGCTGGCACCTTGCGCAACATCGGGCAGGCCTTGGCCAACATGGGGATCTGAACCCTGCTGATAAAAAAAGTCCTGCTATCGCCAGCAGGGCTTTTTCGTTTCTGCGCCTGGCAATACAAATCCCCTGTGGGAGCGGGCTTGCTCCGGGCGGCGCTCCGACGAAGGCGGCTTCACACTCAACGATGATGTTGACTGACCCACCGCTTTCGCGAGCAAGCCCGCTCCCACATTAGATCTTTACTGACGGACCAGACGATGGTTCGGCAGTTGCACCTCTTCAGTGCTGCGATACGGGTTGATATCCAGCCCGCCACGGCGCACATAACGCGCATACACCGTCAGTTTCTCCGGCTTGAGCAACCGCTGCAGGTCGAGGAAAATCCGCTCCACACACTGCTCATGGAAGTCCGAGTGCTGGCGGAAGCTGACGATGTACTCGAGCAGACTCGCGTGATCCAGCGCCGAGCCACGGTACTCCACCGCCACGCTGCCCCAGTCCGGCTGGCTGGTGACCGGGCAGTTGGACTTGAGCAAATGGCTGTGCACGCTCTCCTCGACAATGCGCGAATCATCGCAACGCAGCAGTTCCGGCCGTGGATGCTCGTAGTTGCTGACGCTGATATCCAGCTCATCGATGCACACGCCCGGCAAGGCCACGACGCCTTCGTTCTCGACATCCTTGAGGCTGCGAATACGCACGCCCACCGGCTTGCCGGCAGCCGCCGACAAATCCTTGGCCAGCGTCGCCTCAAGGCTCGCGGTATCGGCGAACGGCGTCTGGTTCAGGGAGTTGAGGTACAGTTTGAACGACTTCGACTCGATGATGTTCGGTGAGTCCGCCGGGATACTGAATTCGCCGATCGCCACCACCGGCTTGCCCGAAGGCAGCAGCCAGGACAGCTCGAAGCAGTTCCAGAAGTCCACGCCTTTGTACGGCAGGGTTTGCGCCGTCAGGCCCAGTTCCGCCCATTTCGCGGTGCGCGGGATCGGGAACAGCAAGGACGGCGTGTAGGTGGCGATGTATTCGCTGGACTTGCCCAGCGGCGAATGTTCGGCTGCGGGATGCATGACGGAAACCTGACTGAAGAATCAGCGGATTCTATCAGCCTTTGCTCCCGCCTTTGAGTGCTTACTGACTGACAGTCAATTTGCCGACCATGCCGGCTTGATAATGACCGGGAATGTTGCAGGCAAATTCAAGACTGGTGGCCTTGCTGAAGGTCCAGGTCAGCTCGGCGGTCTTGCCTGGCTCCACCAGCACGCTGTTGGGGTCGTCATGCTTCATGCCGTGGTCCATTTTGCCGTGATCCATGCCGGCCATGTTGCCGTGGTCCATTGCTTTCATGCCGGTGGGCGTCAGCATGCCGCTCTGTTGCATCTGCAGCATTTCCTGCTGGTGTTTGGCGTGCATCGCCGCATCCCCCAGGTTGAGCTCATGCAACAACTGGCCTTTATTGACCAGCACGAAGCGCACGGTTTCCCCGGCCTTGATGTCGATGGCCCGCGGCGTGAAGGACATGTCCTCCATCACCACCTCGATGCTGCGGGTCGCCTTGGCCGCCGGGGCCGGCTGACCGAAATCGAAGGTATGCCCCGCGTCCGCCCACACCGGCGAACTCAGCGCCAGCAAACACAGGATTTGCGCCACGGTTTTGTGTAAAAACATCGTCATACTCCAACAAGATAAGGCTCAGCATGGGCAAAACTCTAAACTGCTGCCACTGCCCGTAACCTGACAGCCAGATTACAACTTTGTCAGGTTGCCCTGTGCCAATGCTGCCCACGGTATAAAGCGTTCGTTCCACTTGCCAAGAGTCGCCCATGAAACTGCTGATCGTCGAAGACCAACCGAAAACCGGCCATTACCTGCGCCAGGGCCTGGCCGAGGCCGGGTTCAACACCGAACTGGTAGCCGACGGCAACACCGGCCAGCAATTGGCCCTCAGCGGCGAATATGCCCTGCTGATTCTCGATGTGATGCTGCCAGGTCGTGATGGCTGGCAGATCCTGCAAGCGGTGCGCAGCGCCGGCCTGGACACGCCGGTACTTTTCCTGACCGCCCGGGACGCCGTGGAAGACAGGGTTCACGGCCTCGAACTGGGCGCCGATGACTATCTGGTCAAGCCGTTTGCCTTCTCCGAACTGCTGGCCAGGGTTCGCAGCCTGTTGCGCCGCGGCAGCGCCACGCCGCAGGAAACCAGCCTGCAACTGGCCGACTTGCGCCTGGACCTGATCCGGCGCCGGGTCGAACGCAGCGGCCAGCGCATCGACCTGACCGCCAAGGAGTTCGCCCTGCTGGAAATGCTCCTGCGCCGCCAGGGCGAAGTCCTGCCCAAGTCGCTGATTGCGTCCCAGGTGTGGGACATGAATTTTGACAGCGACACCAATGTCATCGAAGTGGCGATCCGTCGCCTGCGCCTGAAGATCGACGATGAATTCCCCAACAAGCTGATTCATACCGTGCGCGGCATGGGCTATGTCCTTGAAGAGCGCCCGGCCTGATGCGCCGCCTCTCCTTGAGCAGCCGCCTGGCGCTGCTGTTTGCCGCGTGCACCGCCGTGGTGTCGTTGTTCGCCGGCGTGCTGTTCAGTCGCGCCAGCGAGGCGCACTTCGTTGAGCTCGACCAGCAACTGCTGGACGGCAAGCTGATTGGCTTGCGTCGGGCCCTGCACGACCTTCAGTCGAGTGACAGCGAGGTGAAACTGGCCGAAGAACTGAGCCGGCAGGCGGACCTGTCCCTGCGAATCACCGGCAGCGACGGCCAGCATTGGTATGACAGCTCGGCCAACATTCCCCAGGCACTGCCGCGCCAGCCCGGGTTATCGACGGTGAGCCATGAGGGCATGGATTACCGCGTCCTGAATGCGCCGCTTTTCGCCGACAAACCCGACTCACCGCAACTGACGTTGCTGCTGGACATCACCCACCACCAGCACTTCCTGCAACGCATGCAGCATCTGATCTGGCTGACCGTCGGCCTGTCAGCCCTGGCCACCGCACTGCTGGGCGCCTGGGCGGCACGCAGCGGCTTGCGCCCGTTGCGGCGGATCAGCGCGGTGGCCAGCGGTGTTTCCGCGCAATCGCTGAACGCGCGGTTGCCTGAGGAAAACATGCCGCCGGAACTGGCGGAAATGTCCCACAACTTCAACGCCATGCTCGGACGCCTGGACGACTCGTTTCAGCGGCTGTCGGCCTTTTCCGCCGACATTGCCCATGAACTGCGCACGCCACTGTCGAACCTGCTGACCCATACCCAGGTCACCCTCACCCGCCCTCGCCCCATCGAGGATTACCGCGAAGCCCTGCACAGCAACCTCGAAGAGCTGCAATGGATGGCGCAGTTGGTCAACGACATGCTCTACCTGGCGAAAGCCGATCACGGGTTGTTAATGCCCAAATGCGAGCCACTGGAACTGGCGGAGGAAGCGGATCTGTTGCTGGAGTTCTTTGCGCCATTGGCCGAAGACGCGCAGGTAAAACTGAGTCGTGACGGCAATGCCCGCATCGAAGGTGACCGCAGCATGTTGCGGCGGGCGCTGTCGAACCTGCTGGACAACGCACTGCGCTTTACGCCGGCCGATGGTGAGGTTCGGGTGCGAATCGTCGATCAGCCAAAACAGTTGCGCCTGACCGTTGAAAACACGGGCCAACAGATTTCCAAAGATTTATTGCCGCGCCTGTTTGACCGGTTTTACCGGGCCGATCCTGCGCGCCGCGAAGGCAGCAGTGAACATGCGGGACTGGGACTGGCGATTACCCAGTCGATCATCCGCGCCCATGGCGGGCAGATTCGTTGTGAATCGGAGATTGGGTGGACGCGGTTTGTGATCGAGTTGCCAAGGGGGGATTGAGGCTGGCAGTACCGGCCTCTTCGTCGGAACGCCGCCCGGAGCAAGCCCGCTCCCACAGTTGACCGAGTTGACTCAGATCTAATGTGGGAGCGGGCTTGCTCGCGAAGGCGGTGTTACTGGTTACGAATATCTCAGCGCATGAGCCGGCTCGATCTTCGCCGCCCGCCAGGCCGGGTAAACCGTGGCCAGGAAGCTCATGACAAACCCCGCCGTGCAAATCAGCGCCACATCCGCGCCTTGCAGCTCGGACGGCAGGTTGCTGACGAAATACACGTCGGAACTGAAGATGTGCTGCCCGCTGACCCGCTCGATCCAGCCCACGATCTGGCTGACGTTCAGCGCTGCAATCACGCCCAACACACCGCCAATCAGGGTGCCGACGATGCCGATCACCGTGCCCTGCACCACGAAGATCGCCATGATCTGCCGGGGCGTGGCGCCGATGGTGCGCAGGATCGCGATGTCCGCGCCCTTGTCGTTCACCACCATGATCAGGGTCGCGATGATGTTGAACGCCGCCACCGCGACGATCATCAGCAACAGCAGGCCGATCATGGTTTTTTCCATCTTCATCGCGCTGAACAGGCTGCCCTGGGTGTGGGTCCAGTCGTCAGCCTTGTAGGCGGCGCCCAGCCCCGTGGCGATGTCGTTCGAGACTTGCGGCGCGGCATACAGGTCCTTCACCGCCAGGCGCACGCTCTGCACCTGATTCGGCTCCCAGTGCTGCATCTGCGCGGCATCGGCCATGTGGATCAGCGCCATGGTGCCGTCCAGTTCGGCGCCCACCTTGAACACGCCGACCACGTTCAGCCGTTGCATGCGCGGGGTAATGCCGCCCGGCGCATTGCTGACTTCCGGCACGATCAGGGTGATCTTGTCACCGACATTCAAGCGGAAACGGCGCGCCGTGATCTCACCGATCACCACGCCGAATTCGCCCGGTTTCAGGGCTTCGAGGCTGCCCTGAACGATGTGCTTGGCAACGATCGACACCTGGCCTTCCAGCGCCGGGTCGACACCGCTGACCTGGATCGGCTGCATCGTGCCCTTGTAGGACAGCATGCCCTCCATCTCTGTGAACGGCACCGCCGCCGTCACTTGCGGGTTTTTCATCGCGGCCGCCGCCACGGGCTTCCAGTCATCAATCGGATTGACGCCGACGATGGTGGCGTGGGGCACCATGCCGAGGATGCGCGAGCTCATTTCGCGCTGGAAGCCGTTCATCACCGACAGCACCACGATCATCGCCAGCACGCCGAGGGCGAGACCGATCATCGAGGTCATCGAGATGAAGGAAACAAAGCGATTGCGGCGCTTGGCGCGGGTATAGCGCGTGCCGATAAAGATCGATAACGGTCTGAACATTCGCTGGGGCACCGTATGGAAATAAATGACCCGACGCCTTTTCAGGCATCGGGTTTAAGCCAATCAGATGGGAGTCAGGCAACCTTCCTGCAGGTGCAGGACGCGATCCATCTGGCGGGCCAGGTTCATGTCGTGGGTCACCACCAGGAATGCCGTGCGCATCGAGGTGCTGAGCTCCAGCATCAAGTCCTGGATCCCCTGGGCGGTGTGGGAATCGAGGTTGCCGGTCGGCTCGTCGAGCATCACCAGGCCCGGATTGTTCACCAGGGCGCGAGCGATGGCCACGCGCTGGCGCTCACCACCGGACAATTCGGCCGGTTTATGCTCCAGGCGATGGCCCAGCCCTACCCGCTCCAGTAACGCCGTGGCACGCTGGCGCGCTTCGGGGATCGCGGTCTTGCCGATCAGCAGCGGCATGCAGACGTTCTCCAGGGCGGTGAATTCCGGCAGCAGGTGGTGGAACTGGTACACGAAGCCGAGGGCGCGATTGCGCAGCAGGCCGCGTTTCTTCTCGCTCAGCGCCGACAGTTCTTCACCGTCGAGCCAGACGCTGCCCTTGGTCGGGGTATCGAGGCCGCCCAGCAGGTTGAGCAAGGTACTTTTGCCCGAGCCTGACTTGCCGACAATCGCCACACGCTCTCCCGGGTGCAACTCCAGTTGCAGGCCGGCCAACACTTCCACCGATTCCGGGCCTTCCTCGTAGGACTTGCCCAGGCTGCGGCAGCTCAAGATTGCTTTATCACTCATGCCCGACTCACTCATAACGTAGCGCCTCCGCAGGCTGGGTGCGCGCGGCACGCCAGGCTGGATACAGGGTGGCGAGGAAACTCAGGACCAACGCCGCGGAGCAGACCATCACCACATCCTGGCTCTGCACCTGCGACGGCAGGTAATCGATGAAGTACACGTCGGCGTTGAGGAACTTGTGCCCGATCAGGCCTTCTAGGGCCGAGATCGCGGCGCTGACGTTCAGCGCGGCGAAGATCCCGACCACGGCGCCGATTGCGGTGCCGACCACGCCAATGACGGTGCCTTGCACCATGAACGTGCGCATGATCGTGCCCGGCGTGGCGCCCAGTGTGCGCAGGATCGCGATGTCGCCCTTCTTGTCGTTCACCACCATCACCAGCGTGGAAATGATGTTGAAGGCGGCGACAGCAACGATCAGCAGCAGCAACAGGCCGATCATGGCTTTTTCCATGCGGATTGCCTGGTACAGGTTACCGTGGGTGCGGGTCCAGTCGCGGGCGTAGAAGCGGTCTTCGCCGAGATCGCGGGCGATGCTCCACGCGGTGCGCGGTGCCTGGAACAGGTCGTCGAACTTCAGGCGCAGGCCCTGGACCTGATCCGGTTTCCAGCGGTGCAGCCGGGCCAGATCCTGCAGGTTGGTGACGCCAAGATAGCCATCGAGTTCACCGGCGCCGACATGGAAGATGCCGACCACGGTAAAGCGCTTCATGCGCGGGAACATCCCGGCCGGGGTCACGGTGACTTCCGGCGCGACGAAGGTCAGCTTGTCGCCAATCGCGGCCCCGAGCTTGGCCGCGGCCTTGTCGCCGATGACGATGCCGAACTCACCCGGCACCAGGTCGTCGAGTTTTCCCTGGGTCATGAATTGATCGATGATCGACACCTGGCGCTCTTGCACCGGGTCAATGGCATTGAGCAGGACCTTCGAGACCTTGCCGTTGTTGGTCAGCAAACCCTGCATTTGCGTAAACGGCGCCACGGCCGTCACCTGCGGGTTCTGCTTGACCTTCGCGGCCAGGCTTTGCCAATCGCTGATGGCCTCGCCGGACTCGATGGTCGCGTGGGGCACCATGCCCAGCACGCGGGTGCGCATTTCATGATCGAAGCCGTTCATCACCGACAACACCACTATCATCACGACCACGCCAAGGGCGAGCCCGATCATCGAAGTCAGGGAAATGAATGACACAAAATGATTGCGACGCTTTGCACGGGTGTAACGCGTGCCGATAAATACGAAGAGAGGTCTGAACATGTCGGGGCTTGTTCGGAGGGAAAAGGAACGTCCTTGTGGCGGGGGTCGATAACCAGCTTTACACTCAGACCACCGCCGCTACCATGGGTTCGCCATGTCGACATTAGATGAAGAAGATCGCCGCGAATACTACCGTATCGAGGATACGATCGCACTGGAAATTCGGCCCCTGTCCGCTTCTGAAGCCACAGGCCAGGAAGTGTTGCAGGATGCTTCCCCACTCTTCAACTTGCTCAGCGAACTGCACCTGAGCGAATTCGAGTCGCAACACCTGTTGCGCCAGATCAGCGAACGCGACCGCAACCTCGCGGCGTTCCTCAAATCCCAGAACAAACGCATCGACCTGCTGAGCCAGGTGATCGCCATCACCGTGCTCGGACAGATCGGCGAACCGCAGCCGGTGATCATTTCCGAAGGCGGCATCGACTTTCAGCATCCATCGCCCCTTGCCGCCGGCGCACGCCTGTCGGTCAAGCTGGTGCTGATGCCGCAAGCCCTGGGCCTGCTGCTGCGCGCCCGCGTCACCCATTGCGACCGCAAGGACGACGGCTATGACGTCGGTACCGAGTTCGAACACCTGACCGACGCCCAACGCCAACTGCTGGCCCGCCACATCTTGCAGAAGCAGGCCCAGGAACGACGCCTGGCCCGCGACCAACTAGAATCAGGCAATTAATTTAAGGAAGAACCGTGACCCTCATCTACGGCCATCGCGGCGCCAAGGGCGAAGCACCGGAAAACACCCTGACCAGCTTTCAGGAATGTCTCAAGCACGGCGTGCGTCGCTGCGAACTGGACCTGCACCTGTCCATGGACGGCGAGCTGATGGTCATCCACGACCCGACCCTCAAGCGCACCACTGACCGTCGCGGCAAGGTCGTCGAACACACGGCGGCCGAGCTGGTGACGTATGACGCACGCAAGGGTGGCCCGGGCTGGATCAAGCCGTGCCCGATTCCGACGCTGGAACAACTGTTCGAGAAATGCGACTTCGATCACTGGCAGCTGGAAGTCAAAAGCGCATCGAGGATGCGTGCCGCGACCACCGTGCTGGCAATCCGTGAAATGGCGCAGCGTCATGGCCTGATGGACAAGGTGACCATCACTTCGAGTTCCCGTGAAGTGCTCAAGGCTGCGCTGGAACTGGTGCCGGACGTGTCCCGCGGGCTGGTGGCCGAGTATGCCTGGCTCGACCCGCTAAAGGTCGCGGCCAGCTATGGCTGTGAGATTCTGGCGCTGAACTGGACCCTGTGCACGCCGGAACGCCTGCAAAAGGCGCAGCGTCAGGGGCTGCATGTGTCGGTATGGACCGTCAACGAGCCCGCGCTGATGCGCAGACTCGCCGACTTCGGCGTTGACAGCCTGATTACAGACTTTCCCGGTTTGGCCACTGCCACGCTCGAGAATTGCTGAAATCGGTCTCCCCGGCCGGCTCAGGCCACCGGCCGGAGCCCGTCAAAAAAGCCGGTTGAGGCCGTCGTACGCAGCTACCCGATAGGCTTCGGCCATGGTCGGGTAGTTGAACGTGGTGTTGACGAAGTACTTCAACGTGTTCAGTTCGCCCGGCTGGTTCATGATCGCCTGACCGATGTGCACGATCTCCGACGCCTGATAACCGAAGCAGTGAACGCCCAACACTTCCAGGGTTTCACGGTGGAACAGGATCTTCAACATGCCTTGCGGCTCGCCGGCGATCTGCGCCCGCGCCATGCTCTTGAAGAAGGCCTTGCCCACTTCGTACGGCACCTTGGCCTGGGTCAGTTCCTGCTCGTTCTTGCCGATCGAGCTGATCTCCGGAATGGTGTAGATACCGGTCGGCACGTCATTCACAAAGCGCCAGCTGCCGTTATCGACGATGCTGCCGGCGGCCGAACGGCCCTGGTCGTGGGCGGCACTGGCCAGGCTCGGCCAGCCAATCACATCACCGGCGCCGTAGATGTTCGGCACGCAGGTGCGGTACGCCTCGTCGACTTCGATCTGGCCACGGCTGTTGACCTTGACGCCGATGTTCTCCAGACCGAGCTGATCGGTGTTGCCGGTACGACCGTTGCACCAGAGCAAGGCGTCGGCCTTGATTTTCTTGCCGGACTTCAGATGCAGGATCACGCCATTGTCCACGCCTTCGACGCGGTCGTAGTCTTCGTTGTGGCGAACCGTGATGTTGTTGTTGCTGAAGTGATAGCTCAACGCCTGGGAGATTTCCGAGTCGAGGAAGCTCAGCAACTGGCCACGGTTGTCCACCAGTTCGACCAATACGCCCAGGCCGCTGAAGATCGAAGCGTATTCGCAACCGATCACGCCAGCGCCGTAAACGATGAGTTTGCGCGGGGTGTGGCCGAGGCTGAGGATGGTGTCGCTATCGTAGATACGCGGGTGGTGGAAATCGATGTCCGCCGGGCGATAAGGACGCGAACCGGTGGCGATGATGATGTGCTTGGCCACCAGTTTCTCGACAACGCCGTTGGCGCAGACCACTTCGATGGTTTGCTCGTCGGCGAAGCTGCCGGTGCCGAAGAACACGTCGACGCGGTTACGGGCGTAGTAGCCGGTACGCGAAGCGACTTGTTTGGAGATGACTTTCTCGGCGCTTTTCAACACGTCCGGGAACGAGAACCAGCGCGGCTCACCAATGGCCCGGAACATCGGGTTGGTGTTGAATTGCATGATCTGCCGCACCGAGTGACGCAGTGCCTTGGACGGGATGGTGCCCAAGTGAGTGCAGTTGCCGCCGACCTGGCGACGGCTATCGACCATCGCCACCTTGCGCCCTGCCTTGGCGGCGTTCATTGCCGCGCCTTCCCCTGCCGGGCCGGAACCCAACACCACCACGTCGTAGTTGTAGACAGCCATGCGTACTCCTCAGAACAGGCCGCGGCACCCTCGGCACCTGCGGCTAAATCACGCCAATGCGTGGCATGAAGGAACAATTTGGGGCCAGTGCAGAACCCGGACACAGTCTATAGAAGCGTCAACGCCGCGCACATTAACCCTTGGTCGCGTCGTAGGCTACTTTTGCCTGCGCTACAACGCCAGTTTTCAATGCTCAAATCGCCGAAATCATTCGGTTTTTTTGCCACTGAGGCGTTCAAAAGCGTGACTGCTGCGTGTGACGAAACCTGTATCGGCACGAATCACAAAAAATGCGCCGATATCGTGTTTTTCTGCGTAGTCCCAACCGCGCTCCGGGCCGAGAATCAGCAACAGCGTCGATAAGCCATCGGCCATCAACGCGGAAGGATGAATTACCGTGACCGATGCCAGGGTGTGTGAGACCGGCGCACCAGTGCGGGCATCGAAGGTGTGGGAAAAACGCTGGCCGTCCTGCTCGAAATAATTGCGGTAGTCGCCGGAAGCGGACAGGCCATAGCCGTCGACGACAATGACCCGATCGGCCACCTGCCGGTCATCCCGCGGCTCTTCCAGGGCAATGCGCCATGGCGAACCGTCAGCTTTCTTGCCGGAGGCCTTGAGCTCGCCCGTAGCCTCGGCGAGGTAGTCGTGGATGCCCATCGTCTCGAGTCTTGCGGCAATCGTGTCCACCGCATAACCGGCGGCGATGCTGTTGAAGTCGACCTCGACGGCGGCGTCCTTGCACAACCGGTCGCCCTCGATACGCAAGTGTTCATGGCCGACGCGCTTGCGGGCTTCGGCGAGGGCTTCGGTGGTCGGGACTTTCTCCCCACGGGCCTGCGGACCAAATCCCCAGAGATTGAGCAACGGCTCCACCGTCAGGTCGTAGGAACCGTCGCTTTGCACTGACAACTGCTCGCCCACGCGGACCAATTCGAGGATCGAGGCCGGCATCGCCTGACAGCGGTTGGCCGGTAATGCATTGAAGCGCTCAATGTCCGAGTCGCTGCGGTAGGTCGACATTTGCCGGTCAATGTCAGCGAGGATCTGCCCGACCTGGACACGGACTTCGTCCGGCGCCGGAAGACCGGCATGGCGTACATACTTGATCGAATAAGTGCTGCCCATGGTCGGGCCGCCAAAGCTTTCGAGGGCGTCGCCGTTACCACAGCCTGATAGTGCGCCGAGCAGCAAAAATGCCACCCCCTGCCACCTGATCAACAATTCCCGAGCTCCCCGAAACATCCCCTGACACGCCGCCAGGGCCAGCCATTATGCGATAGAACTGTGGGAGCGGGCTTGCCCGCGAAGAGGCCATCACAGTCAACATTGATATTTCTGTCAGACCGCTATC
>NZ_CATKPX010000052.1:0-12713 GCF_949767755.1 Pseudomonas sp. IT-P4
TTTTTTGACCACCGAATCAGCCTCAATCGATGCGCATCAATGACTAATCAGTACAAGGGAGACGGTTAAGCACCTTGCGCAGATAGCTCGCCGATGCGGGGCACAAATGCTTGAATTGAACGGTCCGGGTGATCACCGCAGGCGCCTCGTCCCTGCCAAGCAGTTCGTACCCATTGGCAGTGAAAAAACCAGCAGCGCCCTGGGTCAACAGGTGCAACCGGATTACACCTTGAGAGACCGCCAAGCGTTCCAGTTCAGACAACACCGCTTTACCCAGCCCCTCCCCACGATGCGTCTCACAAACGACTATCGAGCGCAGCAACAGATCGGAACCCGCACCTTCGAGCCCTCCATAAGCCACCCATTGCCCATCCACTTCAAACCGGTAAAACTGTCGATCCGGTTCGCTGACATCACTGAAGGGCAGCCCTGCCTGGCTTAATGACTTGCGCAGATGATCCATTTCATTCAGCGCTACTTTTCTTGTCTCCATGGTCCACCCTTGTTTGGCTCGCTGACATCCAATGCTAGCAGGCTCAATGAAGTGGCCAGGCAGCTCAATAGCCGCCCTCACGAAAGACCGCGCGCCGATACTTCTTCCGAAGACCCACGAACTTCTCAGCAAACGGAGTCACCTACATGGACGTTATCAATCAGTTGCAGCCCGAAGAGTGTGCAGGCATGGAGGATATCCGACGCGAAATCGATGTCCTTGACCAGGTTGTCATCAAGTTGTTGGGCAAGCGCTTTCACTACGTACTGGCTGCCTCGAAGTACAAGACCTCAGTGACTTCGGTGCGTGCTCCGGAGCGTTTCAAGGCCATGTTGGCGACACGACGCGAGTGGGCCGAGGCTGAGGGCCTGAGCCCTGATGCAATCGAGAAGATGTACAGTGACCTGGTGAACCACTTCATTGCAGAAGAAATGAAACACTGGGCGGCTCATCAATCCGACACCTGACTCTAGTGTCCGGACTGTTCGCCATGGGTCGGTCACGAGCCCGGCGACGGCAGAATTGAAGGGGGGCAATAGAGCGCTCGAACGAGCGCCCTGTTCAAGCTAACGACGACGCGCTACCTGGCGCCGTTACCGGGCACCGTTACCGGGCGCCGTTACCGGGCACCGTAGACGTCAAAATCGAAGTACTTGTTGTTGATCCGCGCGTAAGTACCGTTGGCGAGGATGGTTGCCAGGGCTTTGTTCAAGTCTTCGCGCAACGCGACATCCTCCTTGCGCAGACCAAGGCCATCACCGACGCCGAAGAAGCCCGGGGCATCCAGAGTGGCACCGGCAAATTCATAGTCCTTACCCGCCGCTGTCTTCAAGAAACCGTAACTGGCTTGAATGGCACCCTGCAACGAGGCATCAAGTCGCCCCACGACCAGGTCGGCGTACACCTGATCCTGATTTTGATAGGAAAGAACGTCCACGCCTTTGGCACCCCAAACCGCTTTGGCGTAGTGCTCCTGGGTCGAACCCTGCTCCACACCAATGCGCTTGCCCTTGAGCGATTCGAGGGTCGGCTGTAATCCCGATCCACGTTTGGCCACTAACCGTGCCGGAGCATTGGAGACCTTGTCGGTAAACGCAATCTGCTCCAGGCGTTTGGGTGTGATGGTCATCGACGACGCCACCGCATCGAACTTGCGCGCCAGCAGTCCCGGGATCATCCCGTCCCAACTGCTTTCCACCCAGACGCATCGGGCTTTCAGTTCGGCGCACAACGCCTCGGCGATGTCGACCCCGAAGCCGGTCAGCGTGCCATCCTGGTTCTTGTATTCCAGCGGTGGATACGTCGGGTCCACCCCCAATTTCAACACTTTGCCAGACCAGTCGGCCGCCCCCGCCAGGCTCGAGGCCGTCAGGAACACCAGGGAAACGGCTGCAATCATCTTGTTCATTTTTATTCCTCTTCAGGCCGCAGATTTTTTACCGGCACAACGGGCGAAAATGCGCCGTCTCAACACAGAAAACGTTCGACCAACTTGACCCAATAGCTGGCGCCCACCGGCAGGCAGTCGTCATTAAAGTCGTAGCCGGGGTTGTGCAGCAGGCACCCGCCCTCTCCCTCGCCATTGCCGATCACCAGATAGCTGCCGGGGCATTTTTCCAGGACAAAAGCAAAGTCCTCGCTGGCCGTGAACGGTCGCAAGTCATCGATCAGGTGTTCCTCTCCCAGCCAGTCGCGGGCGACTTCATGGGCAAATGCTGTCTGTTCGGGATCGTTGATCAACACCGGATGGCAATGCTGGTAATCGATGTCGACCCGGGCGCCAAAACTCTCGGCCTGGCCCTTGACCAATTCAGTGATTCTGACCTCCAGCAAGTGGCGAATCCCGGGGGTCAGAGCGCGTACGCTCAGGCTCAGGTCGGCGCTGGACGGGATGACATTCGAGGCGCTCCCGGCATGCAGGGAGCCCACCGTGATAATCGCCATCTCCTGCGGGTTGACGTTGCGCGAGACGATACTTTGCAGGGCCATCACGATCGAGGCAGCGACCACCACCGGGTCGACGGCTTTGTGCGGCACCGCGCCATGGCCACCGTTGCCGATGATTTTGATGTTCACCGTGTCGGCGGACGCCATGAATGGTCCGCTGTAAAAACCCAAATGCCCGACGGGATAACCCGGCACGTTATGCATGGCGAAGATCGCGTCGCACGGAAACCGCTCAAGCAGCCCGTCCTCCAGCATTTTCCTGGCACCGCCCAGCCCTTCTTCCGCCGGTTGGAAAATCAGGTGCACGGTGCCTTTGAACGCCCGTGTCCGGGCCAGATACTGACCGGCTGCCAGCAGGATTGCTGTATGACCGTCGTGACCGCAGGCATGCATGACACCGTCGAGCCGACTGGCATAGGGCAAACCGGTGGTTTCCTGTATCGGCAACGCATCCATGTCAGCGCGCAAGCCAATGGACCGACCCTCGCCATTTTCCAGGGTGGCAACGACCCCGGTCTTGCCCACCCCGGTGCTGACCTCAAAGCCCCACTGAGTCAAACACGTTGCAACCAGTTCACTGGTGGCGAATTCTTCAAAACCCAGTTCAGGGTGCGCGTGAATGCTCTGGCGTATCGCGATCATTTCATCTTGCATCGCGGCAATACCAGGCAGGACCAGGCCGGCATCCATGGGTGTTCTCCTTCGACAGGGGCTGTGCAGCAGCGAATGCGCTGTTGGGGTCGATCTTAGGGAACGGACGCTGGGCTGGGGAGGCGCAGTTTGGTTATGATGACAACCATGAGTTGTCACCAGGGTGAGCAGATGAAACTGCATCAATTGCAGGCGCTGATTGCCAGCGCCGAAACCGGCAGTATCCGAGCGGCCGCTCGTTCGCTGCAGATTTCCCAGGCCGCTGTGACCAAAGCGTTGCGCGAATTGGAAACCAGCCAGCAGCTACCGCTGTTTACCCGAACCGCCAGCGGTCTGAACTTCACCGAATACGGCAAAGTGCTGCTGACTCACGCCCGGCTGGTGATCAAGCAACTGGAGCACGCACAGACCGAGCTTGATCACATGCGTGGCAAGGCTCAAGGCCGGCTCTGCGTCGGGATCACCCCATGGGTCGCCCTGACCTTCCTGCCCGAAGTCGTGTCGGTGTTTCGCGAACGTATGCCACAAATCAAGCTGGAACTGTTCGAAAGCCTGATGGCCGTTGCCCAACCGCTGCTGCGCGACGGCAGCATGGACTTCGCGATTGGCCAACTCCATCCCACACAATCGAGTCAGGAATTCGCCTGCGAAACCTTGCTCGATTACCAAACCTCGGTGTTGGTCCGCGAAGGTCACGCCCGACAGCATGCGCGATCGATCCACGAGTTACTGGAAGAAAACTGGACCCTGAACTACGCGCCGGACGGGCACGATGGGCTGATGCAGGAACTGTTCTGGAAACACGGCGCGCAAATTGATGAGAATCGAATCGTGCGTGCTCATTCACTGGCCATTTTGCAGATGATGGTCGAGCGGGCCGACATGTGCACCTGGGGGCCGTCCATCGTAAGCACAGCCCCGCCATTTCTGGGGCGTGTGGTATCCCTGGGGCTGACTGAGCAGTTCGAGCCCCGACAGCTGAGCATCGTGACGCGCCGCAATGGCGCACTGAGCAATCCGGCGGTCTGCTTCACCGAATGCCTGTTACAGGTCATTCGGCGCCATGCGCGCTCGGCCAAAAAGGAAGACCGCGCGCTGTTTGAAACCTTACGGCTGCGGCTGTGAGGTGACCCGACAGTTTTATGTCTGATACGTCAGGACGTCTTTGGGCCGAATCTGGCCGCAGGTACCGGCGACAAGCGTTCTCTTCTGACTGATTCCTGCACGTGGCGACAGGCGGCTCTCGGCCAAATGCGGACCTTGCGGATGGTTGCCAGAGGACGACTTTCGCTTCTACCGCTCGCTACTTCAGCACCATCACGACAGGCAGCGCGCCAAATTACCCAGAAAAGGCATTTTTGTCATATTGATTAATATTAATGCCCATGCCGAAAATATGACAATTGCTGTAATAAATTTTGGGGGCTTATGAAACCGTGCGCAAAAAACCTGGTGCTCGATCTGCTTGTTGCAAAAAGTGGCGCCCCCTTGCATGTAAGGGAGGCCATCACCGCCTGTAACCTATTTGGAATCAGTGCAAATAATGTCCGGGTTACCTTGGCGAGGCTGACGACCGAAGCGCTGCTTGAAGGCGCCGGCCGCGGCAGTTATCAGCTGGGATCCCAGGCCATCGAGCTTTCAACGCAGTTGTTTGAGTGGCGCAATCTGGATCAACAGCTTCGTCCCTGGTCTGGCGGCTATCTGATGGTCGCTTGCAATGCTCTGGGGCGCAGTGACCGCAGGGTATTGCGCCAGCGTGAACGCGCGCTGCACATGCTCGGTTTCGCCGAGCTGGAAAAAGATCTCTACGTACGTCCAAACAATCTCGAACCCGGCGTCGAAATTTTGCAGCGGCGACTGATCGAGCTCGGAATGGAGCCTGCCGCACTGGTCTTTCAGGCCATGGGTTTTGATGATGAACAAACCCGTCGCATCCAAGGCCTGTGGGATGGGATGGCGCTGAATGACAGCTATCGTCGCCACTGCGAAACATTAAATAACTGGTCATCACACGCCAAACAACTGGGTCTGGATCAAGCCGCTCGCGAGTCTTTCCACCTTGGTCGCGAAGCGATTCGCCAGGTGGTGTTCGACCCTTTGCTGCCACCCCCCTTGGTCGATGTTGCGCTGCGTGACGAGTTCTTTGCCTGCGTCAGGCATTTCGTCGATCGCGGCCACCGGATTTGGCGTGCCTTTCTACAACAAGCCCCAACGCTCAACTAACCCATCAACGGGCCCCTGCCAGCGAGGATAGATATGCGCAACAAAACCAAAATCAGCGACATTCTCAGCCGCGACGAAATCAAATCCTTCAGCGAGCGTTCGGATGTGTGGGGCACCTGGGCAGTGGCGTCTACCTGGGCCGTAGTCGCCATAACCTTTGCGAGCCTGGCGTGGGCACGCACCGTCCTGCCTTGGTGGGGCCTGGTCCTTGCCCTGATTATTGGCATGGTCATCATTGCCGGGCGTCAGTTGTGCTTCGGCATTTTGCAGCATGACGCCGCCCACGGAACATTGTTCAAAACCAAGTGGTGCAACGATGTGCTGGTGGACTGGCTGTGCGCGCGACCGGTCTGGAATGAACTGCACAAGTATCGTCCATACCACCTGACCCACCACGCCAAGACCTCCACGGCAGAAGACCCCGATCTGTGCCTGGTGGCCGGGTTGCCCACGACTCGATCATCAATATTGCGTAAATGCCTGCGCGATCTCTCGGGGGTCACCGGGTTGAAGTTCTTGCTGGGTCGTTTCCTGATGGATGCCGGCGTGCTGCAGTGGTCGTTGACCAGCGACATCCGTCGTTTGCCCCAACAGGAGCGGCGCTGGTGGGACTATCCACTTTGTTTCCTGAAAAACGCCAGCGGCATGCTGATCACCAATGGCTTGCTGCTAGCCGTGCTCTGGGGTTGTGGCAATGCCTGGTTGTATGGCGTTTGGGTGCTGGCCTACATCACCCCATTCCCACTGTTCATTCGCATCCGTTCAATGGCAGAGCATGCCTGTCTGGAGCCGGGCCCGGATGTACTGCGCAACACGCGCAGCACCCACGCCGGCTGGATCGCGCGGGCATGCGTAGCGCCAATCCGGGTCAACTATCATATCGAGCATCATTTGATGGCATCCGTGCCGTACTTCCGGCTACCGCAACTGCACGCGTTGCTACGTCAACGCGGCATTGTGCCCGAGCCCCCTTCTTATCTGGAGGTACTCAGGCTGGTGAGTTCTCGGAGCAAGAGTGAAAGGTGGGTAAATTAAATTCAGGATCAGATTGTCTGAACAGTTACCAAGCGGTTTGAGGTAACCGTCTGCTTTGGGTGATCCCGGGCTGCGAACTGCCGAATGCCGACCGATGACCTACGTTTTTCCGGTATCGGCCATCAGGAATAATGAATGCCATACCACGAAGGCGGAGCTGCAGATTGAACATCGACACCCGAATCAAATTCCGTCATCTGGTGTGTTTTCTCGAGGTGGCGCGCCAGGGCAGCCTGCTTGCCCAGCGCCGTTTCTGAAAAAACCGAGGTCTGCCGCGAGGCACTGCGAACGTTACGCTGTTTCGCCCCCTCGCGGCTCACAGGAAATGCTGATGGCCAAAGGAGCTGCTTACGACAGACTGCTATAGGCTGTGGATTCAACCGGTCGATGCAACAGCCTGGCTAACACGCTGACCGGCAACAGCGCGGACAACACCGCCGAGTTCACTATTCAGCTCATCGGGGTTACCGATGTACGTATCAGCGATGCTGAACGCTTCCTCTTCTCCATGTGCAACCTACTTGACAGAGCCCATACTCTCAGTAGTATCGTTTTGATATCATCCAGACTTGGGGACCGCATGAGGAGTAACAGCCGAAAAAATTGCTGCTGATCCATTCTGAACAATGAGGTCAGGGTAGTCAGGCGCAGTGGAATGGCGTCAAAAAGCCCCAACGGCACCAACTTACGGGGCATTTTATTTTCCAAAGCCAATGTGGAAGTCGGGTCGACTTACGCCCCAACTTGCCATCAGCCATCTGTGAACGGGTGTAGTGAATCCCCCTGGTTTCGTAGATACATCTAATAGTCAACTATTGATCGAACTTGGCTAGTTGCCAGTGTCGACTTTGGATTGTAACCACGCAAGTGGAGCAGGATTGAGAATAGCGCGCCGATTTTTAAACCAAGCAAGATTTTAACATGAGCACGTACGAGGATGGGTTGCACCTCGAGTTACTGCTTGGAGTTTAGCCTGTGGCAGAAGCGCCGCTTTTTTGGCAGTAAAGAAAGGAGAGTCTAAATGGCAACAGTTAATGGAAGGACGGTAACCGGGACCACCATCTATGGAACCACCGGCTATGATATTATTTATGGCGCCAACATCGCCGAAGTTATTTATGGCGGAACGGGTGACGATACCATTTATGGCAATGATGGTAACGATACGATCTATGGTGGCAGTGGGTCGGACGCCCTGAATGGCGGCAACGGCAACGATATCCTGGACGCGGGCACTAGCAGTAATAGCGTCCTTACAGGCGACGCAGGGGCAGATACTTTCGTCATAAATCGTGGAGCCAGTTATATAGGGCAAACCATCACGGATTTTGACGTGTCCGCAGATCGGCTGGATCTTCGTCAGGTCGGCATCTCCGACATCGAGACGCTTAATCGCCTGTTTGAAGTCAATTACGATGACAAGCTTTTATTTACAATCAATACTAACGGTTATTATTCGACGACCACGCTGAACAATCTTTGGGCCACCGGGATCGAGGAGTTGGACGCGTCCAATGTGCTTCTCAATACGACCGTCCAAGACGATACGCTGACCGCAACCTCAAGGAGCGATCTGTTCGCAGGGTTGGGTAATGACAGGCTTACAGGTTCCTCGTCCAGCGACCGCCTTTTTGGCGAAGGCGGCAATGACACCCTCTTCGGCATGGCTGGGAATGACCTTTTGGTCGGTGGTGCCGGCAACGATACCCTGAGCGGTGGCGCTGATGGAGATGTGCTCGAAGGCGGTAGTGGCAACGATATCCTGAACGGTGGCACTGGGAGCGATCAGCTCATCGGCGGGGCTGGTAGCGACGTATTCATCGCTCAGCGGGGGAGCAATTACTACGACTCGACCCGAGTCATCGATTTCAGTCTCGCGGAACAGGACAAGCTCGATGTCCGCACGCTCGGGATCAGTGATATCGATAGCCTCAAGCGCTTGGTCGAGGCGGTGGACGGCAAAGGTGGCGATGTCATCACAAATTGGAACGGCGGCTACTCGGCTGAGCTGGCGCTCACGGGAGTATCGGTCGCCAACCTGACAACGACCAACCTGCTCCTCAATACGAGCACGGCCAACTCTAATCAGTTCGCCACCGACAGAAGCGATTTGTTCGGTGGCCTTGGCAACAACCGTCTCGTTGGCTCCTCGTCCAGCGACCGCCTGTTCGGCGAAGGCGGCGCTGACACCCTGGAGGGAGGCAATGGTTACGACCTACTGGTGGGTGGCAGCGGTAACGATAGTTTGTTCGGTGGCAATGGTAACGACACACTGGAGGGCGGCATTGGCGACGACAAGCTCGATGGTGGCGACAACTATGACATCCTCAAGGGTGGCGTCGGTAACGATACTCTGAATGGCGGCCTGGGAGATGACGTGTTATCGGGCGGCACCGGTAATGACTTGCTGATCAGCAGTCTTGGCGACGACTTTCTGGACGGCGGTGAGGGCATCGATACCCTGTCCTACGCAGCAGAGGGATTGGCGCTCAACGTCGATCTCAACCTCACGGGCGAGCAGCGTGTCCTGGCATCCCGTTACGAGGATGATCGAATTCTCAATATCGAAAACATTATTGGTGGTTACGCGAACGATCGCCTGGTGGGCAATGCCTATAACAACAGCCTCGATGGAGGCAACGGTGACGATACACTCAGTGGTGGACTTGGTAATGACGTCCTGCGTGGTGCGGCTGGCAATGACACCATAAATGGGGGCGGCGGCGTGGACACGGCTACCTACGAGGGGGCAGCCTCTGCGGTCAAGGTCGACCTCAACATTAAGACTGCCTCCCAGAATACACTCGGTGCAGGTGTCGATCGCCTCCTCTCCATCGAAAATCTCACCGGATCCAGCTACGCCGATACGCTGAAAGGCGATGCGGCAGCCAACGTGTTAACGGGCGGACTAGGCAAGGACACCCTCATCGGCGGCGCTGGCAGCGATATTTTCGACTTCAATTCGTTGTTGGAAATGGGGACGATCAGCTCCACCTGGGATGTCATCAGCGACTTCGTGCGGGGCAGCGACAAGATTGACCTGTCGACGCTTGATGCCAACACGGCGACGACCACCAATGAAGCCTTCACCTCGATCATCGGCAGTACCGCAGCCTTCAGTGCGGCCGGCCAGTTGAAAGTTTCAGCGGGCGTGCTCTACGGCAATACCGATGCCGACAGCGCCGCCGAGTTCGCCATCCAGATAGTCGGTCTCAACAGCGCGACCACGGCGGACTTTATACTTTAACTTGCGGATCTGGCATCTGACAGGGTGACGCGTCGCGAGTCACCCTTGATTTTGCAGACGTATCTGACTCTCTCCTTCTGGCCGATTGCAGCCCTTGGCGACAGGCAGCAATCGGCCAGAAGCACTCGCTGACGACTGAGCCGATCACCCCTAGCGTCCGTTCAGGGCACAGTAGTCATTTCAGATGGCCACGCTGGTTTACCGGCCCGGTATGACATGAAGGTCCCGGTCTAGTGCTGGTTTTTAGATTATGTGCGGGACTCGGAAGGAATGAGGAGGACCAGATCAGTATCGCCTACGTCGACACCACCTTGTGACAGCAAAGTAGTAACTTGGCCTCGGTGATGAGTCTGATGGTTGAAGAAATACATGACCAAGCCATAAAAACTCTTGTCAGCGGCGGTTCCTTTCATGCTCGTGTAATTGAGGGTGTAATCTAAATCCGACTCTGTAATCGAGCGAGACCACTCGACAATTACCTGATCGAGCCAAACGCGATGCGTCGAAAGTTCTCGGATATTTGAGAGCAGTAACTGGTCGAGGCTTTGGGCGGCAGGGAGCTGTCGAATCGGCTCCAGAGCCAAGTGATTCGCCGGGTGCTTGGCAAATCGCTTTAGCCAGATAGTGTCCCCGGCCACCAGGTGGTTCAACGTCCCGAGAATAGAACCAAAGAATGCTTTCCTATCCACGGACAGCTCTTCATCTGTCAGACTTCTGGCCGCCTCATAAACCTTTACGTTCATCCAATCGTTATAGATCGCCATCAGGCAGATATGGTTGGTGCGGCCCATCGTGTTCATCCTTTGAGTGAATACTAGACAAGCGTTCCACGCTCATCTGGGGGCCATTCTAGAGCAAGGCTTTTTGAATCGCGCCTGATTTCGTAGACACGTGACCGGCTGCTTTGGGTCGGTAGCTGCCCCTCATCAGAGGCAGCAATCGGCCAACTGGAGTCATTCAAACAAGACCGCCCGGTGGGGGCACTTGCTTCTGATCAGAGGAAGTAAGCCCCCAATGTCGCCGCAGCAACGAGCCAAACCAATACAACGATCACTGCAGAAAACCTGTTCACTGGCCGCTTGAGATGACTTTTCTCCCACTCACTCGCTTTGAGTTGACAGTCCTCGAGCACCTGCGTGGGCATCAGCCGAATAGCGAGCAGAATGCCAAGCGGCAAAATGATCACGTCGTCCAGGTATCCAAGCACAGGAATGAAATCAGGAATGAGGTCGATTGGGCTCAGCGCATACGCCACGACAAAAACCGAAATCCATTTGGGTAACCAGGGTGTTTGTGGATGCCGATAGCAAAACCAGAGAACCATGGTTTGCCGTTTCAGCTTTCTGGCCCAGCCACGTAAACGATCAAGTACGCGCTTCATGTCGTAATTGTCAGCCCCTGCGCAGGACGCTTCCCAAGCGTCGCTCAGAAAGGTCTGAGAACCTTGGCGAGCCTGTTTTTCGAGCTCCGGATTTACCACGTGCCATGTTCATGGAACACCATTCTCCGGCGATGAATCGGGCTTGGCAATCCAGCCGACATAGGTGAGCCAGAGACCGATCAGCACGCCGACGCCAAAGCCGATTTGCACCAGCCACTGCATCCTCGCCGATACATCCACGCCACGTTCAATCAGTTGCGGCGCGGCCAGGAGTACAACACCGCGAAGCGCCAGGAACCAGCCGAACAGGGAAATCACAAACGCTGCTGCGCTCGACCAATATTGATGGAACGCGATGATCGGCAGGCCACCGGACAACAGTAGAGCGCCGGCAAACCACACGGTGAGCGGGCTCGCGAAGAAGTCGGCCGCCAGTGGCCCCATGTCTGGCGCCCGTACGGCGATGATGCCGGGCACGATGACCAGCCAAGGCCCGATGACGCGTGCGAACGCGCGCGTGCGCGCTCTGGATTGTGCTGTGGCGGACATGAGAATTCCCTCAATCACCTTCGCTCGGTGGTCAGGGGAACTCTAGACTCCATTTGCGGGCCTATCGAATATGGCTAGCAAAATGGAAAAGACAGCAGCTCCCCGGCAGCCGAAGGCGATGTCACGGCGCACGGCCATCACTTATGCAATCGGCCTGCCGATTGCGCTGCTGGTGTTGATCTTCCTGCCGGCCGGCACCATCGCCTGGCGACCTGGATGGGTATTGCTGTTCGTTCTGATATTGGCTTTTGGCGTGTCAGGCCTTGTCCTGGCGTGGGTCAACCCTGTGATCTATCGCGCGCGCAGCCGGATTCAGCCGGGCACGAAAAGCTGGGACAAATCACTACTGGCGCTCATATTGCCGGCGATGACTGCCGTCCTGCCGGTCGCGGCGCTCGATGCCGGGCGTTTCCATTGGTCGCAGGTACCGGCCTGGTGGGTGCCAGGCGGCTACATCGCTGTGCTGGCGGGCATCGCGGTGACGGGCTGGGCGCAGGCGGTGAACCCCTTCTTCGAGCCAGGTGTGCGCATCCAGGCCGAGCGGCATCAGCGCGTGATCGATAGCGGCCCTTACCGTTTCGTGCGTCACCCCGGGTACATCGCCGCACTGTTCCTGTTCATTGGCATGGCCCTGGCACTGGGCTCGTTCTGGGCACTGGTGCCCGCTGCGCTGGCGTCGGCGTTACTCGTCTTGCGCACCGCATGGGAAGACCGGTTGTTACGGTCCGAGCTTGCGGGTTATGACGACTATGCCCGTCGAGTACGGTGGAGATTGGTCCCCGGCCTCTGGTGAAGACCAGGGTCAGATAGTGGTTGCCGAACGGCTGGAGGGGAACACGCCAAGGTTGGCACCCTTTCACGGCTTCGTTCGCCGGGCTGGCAAAAACAACGCTTTTGCTCGCCTGTAACGTTCATGGTCAGGTCGAGGAGAACAGCATGAAATCCCCAATCATTGGGCTGCGAGTGGCCGGCACCGTCTACGCACTGATGGCCTTGGCACAACTGGGGCGCATGATCATTCGCCCCGAGGTGCTCGTTAATGGGTATCCCATGCCGCTGTGGCCAAGCGTGCTCGCCTTCTTGTTGCTCGCGGTTTTGAGCGTCTGGATGTGGTCGCTCACACTGTCGCAGAAACCGCAGCGTTCATGAGTCAACCGGTCGTGGGAGGCAGCTATCGGCCAAAAAAA
>NZ_CATKPX010000053.1:0-9290 GCF_949767755.1 Pseudomonas sp. IT-P4
GGACCGGCTGGCTCCAGACTTTTTTCGGGGTGCCGCTGCCACTCCAATAGCTGGGCCATTAGCTGGGCCTCCAAACGATTGGGGGGGAGGTCGACCTCAGGGGCCGCGTCATCTGGATTCTCGGGTTGATCGGTCATCACGGGAGCCCTCATCGTGGCGGTACAGCAAATCTGAAAAACATCCCGGCTGAATGGCAGGGAGCGCCGCCGGGGAATGGGAGTACACGAAACTCCGGTCCAGGCGGCTCCAGAAGGTCGCCGGGCGCTTGCAGCCCAAGAGATAAAACAGCGTTTATTCGTGCATGACCTGGCTCCAGCGGCGGATTCAGACCGCTCTTGCCCTGCCGAACAGCGCCATTTTGCAGGGGTTTAGCCTAAACCATGGTCATTCATTGGCGATGGTTTAGAGCCAAGAGATAAAACAGCGTTTATTCCTATTGCCGCGTAAATACGGGGCCGCGCCTGGCCTTCGAGCCCACCGACCGGAGTTTTTTGTACGCATGCGCTGTAAAAAAGTTTGCGCATGCGCAAACTTTTAGGTCGCCGGCACCCCTCCAGCAGGATCGGGGGCTGCGTATGGGCCCAGAGACTCGTGTGGCAATGGTTCTCCATTTAGCGCAGCCATGATTTGATCCAGAACCTCAACCTTGGCGTCCAGCATTCCGCAGACGTGGTAAAGATCGGCTAATACGCCGAGTAATGTTTCAGCATCATGCTGATGACGATTTTCAGAGGGGGGGGGCGGGTTCATTTTTTACCCCTGGTGATCACATGACAGAGCCCCAAAGGATAATCCTAAGGTGCGCCTAACGCTCATTTTGCGAGGGCTAAAAGTAGAGATTTGTGCTGCCGAGGCTCGCTGAGGGGGGCCTTCTATAATCACTCTATAATTGTCCATAATTTTCCATAATTGCCTATAAAGTCCTCTTTCTGCCGTCCTCTTGGGTTTCCAGTGGCGGCGTCGGTCGTCACGACTGATCGTGAAGCAAGCTCCCTCTGAAAATATTTTTCAACCAACCGGGCCAAGGGTTTTGCGCGTTGTATACCTGACTTTGCCCAGGTTGCAGCCTTGTCAGCGCTGTGACTCCCCGGGCAAGCTGTATCTAACCGGCCCACTCAACCAAACCCACAAAAAGAGCCGGGGGAGTAAAAACCAATGACTGATGATCTGATTTTCCTCAAGGCCGCTGGCTTTTTGGTGCTGGCCTACAACCTGCTGCGCGGCTGGCAGCGCTACAAGGCGCGCAAGGCGGCGGATGATCCGTGGAGCGGGATCGAACACCGCTAAGCCGCGCAGGGCCCACGGACGGCTCGCGCGTTACGCGTAACGGGACATTCGTTAAATTGCACCCCTCATCCAAGCCCACCCTGGTGGGCTTTTTTGTGGCCACTGGACACCAGAGATGGCGGGTGTGGTACATCACTCACGGCCTGTGTGGCTTGATGCGCATTCCATTACTGACTCGAAAAGGATTAATCCATGACCCAAGCAAACATCCCTCATAACCTGCTGGCCTTCTGGGTTTCGGGCAGCTTGTACGCCGCTGCCAGCCCTGCAGAGGCTCTGAATCTCGCAAAGGAGAGTGATCGTACGACTAACCACCTTTTGGAAAACGTTCGGACCGCCACACCCGAAGATTTGGCCGAAGTAGTGCCTTGGGGCGATCAGTTCGTGACGCTAGGCGAATGGTTGAATGCCCGTACTGAGGCTGGCTGCATGGTTCGGGGGGAGTAATGGTAGGTAAAGGCCTGCAAGAAGAAACGCTGCGCGCCATGCTCGAAGCCGGCGCGGTGCGCGAAGTGCTAGTCAGCCGGCACGACGAAAAATGGGGCTTGGCGATTCGCCTGGGCGGTGCCGGATCGCGTTGGCTACCGGTGCGCTCACGGCGTGAGGTGCTGCGCACCTGGGCCAGTTTGACCGCCGTGGGACGTTTTGCCGAGGGTATTGGCTTGCGCGGCTTTAACGTCGAGCTGTGACCGATCACGCGGGCCAATCAACAGGCAAAAAAAAGCCGCCTTAGTCGGGCGGCTTTTTCGTCGAAAGCCCAGTTAGTGGCCGGGCTTTCGTACTCACAGGGAGCATTCACGTACCGACAGGGTACAAGGTGGTACTTGCAGTGGCAATAATTAACGATTGGCGGTTTTTGGGGCGCACGATAAACACAACATGTAGGGATTGGTGCGGCCTTTTTGGTTAAAAAGTTCTTTTTTTATGGTTTTTTGTGAAGTCGAGCAAATAGGCCCATTTTTCGAAAAAAATCTTTCCCCCCGCCAAAGCCCCGTAGTGCCTCGCTCTGGCCGAAAAAGTGCTCTTTTATACACAGCGAATGAGCCGGTACGCCGCACCATGTTGGAAATAAATTCGTTACCATGCAGGCACTCGCACGGTGTTAGCAAATGCCGTGCGGCGGCCTTACTGACACGGGCTAGTAATCCGTGCGGATGACTCAGAAGGCGTCCATCAGCTTAGCCGCCTCACAGGGAGCATTCACGTGATCCCGAAGGCACACAAGTCCGGTGAGTGTGCTGGAGGTTTGGCCCAACGACGGGAGGGCCAAGCATGTTGAAGTTTTTGAAACATGCGTGGGATTTCGTGGTGGTTTGTGTACGTGTTCAGCACGTCTTTGAACTGCTGCGGGATCGCTTCGACGACCTGCAATAAGGTCGGCAGGATGGACCGCTTGAGCTTCGGCTTGAGCGGTTTTTTTTTGCCATGAAAAAGCCCGCCCGCCAGGTGGCTTGAGCTGTGAGGCAAAAAGTTTCTGCATGCAGAAACTTTTGTACACGAAACTCCGGCTCGAAGGCCAGGGCGCGGCCCGTATTTACGCTGCAATAGGAATAAACGCTGTTTTATCTCTTGGCTCTAAACCATTGCCCTGAATGACCATGGTTTAGGCCCAGCCCCTGCAAAATGGCGCTATGCGGCAGGGTAAGAGCGGTCTGCATCCGCCGCTGGAGCCTGGTCATGCACGAATAAACGCTGTTTTATCTCTTGGGCTGAAAGCTCCCCGAGACGGAAATGGACGGCATATAAAGATGCCCTGACGGCGCAGGCGGCCTCTGCCGCGTTATTGCCTAAAAAGGGAGCGACGCCACCAAGGAATCGGTTTTTCATTTGGCACGATCTCCGCTGTGCCAGGTGTGTCAGGCGGTGGCAGGTCAGGTTTGTACTCAAGCAAACGCATTGCCTGGCGAAGCTCGGCCATTTCTTCTCTCAAAGCCTTAAGTTCAGCCAAAATTAAAGCGGTGTCTGGTGTGCCATGAACAGTGTCAGCGTGTGCCTGTTTTTGCTCTTCTGGCTGTGCCAGAGGTTTCAGCTCTCCATAAACGCGGATCAGCTCGGACGTCTCCAGACGGCGAGCGCTATCACCCTCAGGCTCCCATGATAAGCGGCCTGTAGCCATGTCGCGATAAAGCGTACGGCGGCTTTTCCCTGTGAGTTTCTGGGCTTCTGTGATGGTGTGCCATGCCATGTGCCACCTCGTTAAAGCTGTAGTGCCATCTGATCGTTCTTGGTGATCGTAAACGAGAACCCGACGATCTTCCGTCCCTGCCGACGAGGCTCTGCGGTAACGGCCAGATCGGTGTTTTTGTTAAGTTCGGCTAGAGCTGGGTCAATGACCCAACGGCGCAGATCTTTGACGTTTGGGTACTTTTCTCCGAGATCGAGCATTTCTCGCACCTGGGTGAGTGTGCATTCCCGCTGTTTGAGCTTGAGGAACTGACTCATCAGCTCGTAGAGACGGACAGAGTAGAAGCTAGACAGGCTGCCGATTTGCTTGAGTTGGTAGCTGGTGAACTCTTTGTTCAACATGGTCAGGTGTGGGAGCACCGTGGGGGAGAAGCCCAGTTCGACGCAGCCTTGGCCTTCCCTGTACTTCACATGGAAGACCCACCGCATGCGTTCCACGAGCTTGCCCTTTACGTACCGACGGATGTCACGGTTGAACAGTCTGGTGGCTGCATCGTCTAGCGCCGCATAGGCGTGTTTGACATCTATGCCGAACACCTCGGCAAAAGTGTCGGCCCTAACGGTCAGATAACCATCCTTGGGCAGCGGCTTGCGCGGGTCGATCAGCGACGCTGCGCAGAGCACCAAGCGTTTCTCGTTGAGCGTCAGCGTATGTGAGGCCTCAACGAGCTTGTTGGACTGCGTGACCTTGTTATCGACCATTACCTTCCCTTACCCGGAATCTCTCCCTGATAGAGTATTAAGGGGAGAGGGAGAGAGTCAACACCCTCTCCCTGTTTAGTAAGAAAGAGAACCCGTTGTCCTGGCTACAGTTGTGGATAACAGCCGGAATCTCTCCCTCATTGACCCGGAATCTCTCCCCTTTAAACCCGGAATCTCTCCCCTTTAAACCCGGAATCTCTCCCTGAACTGTAAAAAAAATTCTTTTAAAACAGTAAGTTACGCGGCCGAAAACAAGTAAAAACAAGAAAAACAAGATTTAAAAGAGATGAGATTCGAGCCGGTTAGAATTGGGCTCTAGCAGCACAAGGGGGATTAGGGTGCACCCATCTAAATTCGCCTGAACCTGCACCCGAAAGGAAGACCAACCCCTACAGAGCTGGAAAGAATGCACGTCGAGACGCCAAGCTGATGGCTGAGACGCATAAGCTCAACGTCAAAGCAGGCATGACACGCGAAACCTTCTGGTATCCGGTGGCCGTCGCCACCGGTCTAATCACTGCGGTAGCGACCATCACTGCTCTGTTGGTCAAATACATCTAGCCCAGAAACCCAGAAACGTCTGAGCATCCAAAAGCGCGCCCCTCCAGTCCCTGCACGCCCTCCCACGTACGCGCACGGCTTGAGGCCCTACCAGGGCGTTTCGCTCCTTCACGGCGCTGGCTACGCCCTGCGCGCTTCGCTTGCCTTGTCTCGGCCTCAAGGGGCTCGATCATTCCCCCTTCTGCGCGACAGCGCCCTGAACGCCTATCACCCGGCGCAAGGCCTCGGAGCCGCGCTGGTCGGCACCCAGAACTGCTTTTCGTTCTGCAGGACGGGTTAAGAACCCATCCATCAGTGACAGCAGATCATTTAACCCGCCACTTGGGAGTGATGCGGTTCGCTTGAGGTGGTCGAGTGTGGCCGCCCCGACCAACACCTTGACCCGGTCATCGTCCTTCTTGGTGTTCGCCTTGATACGTGCTTCCGATTGCTGGATGCGGGCGTTGAGTTGATCCCGTTTACGTTTGAGTTCTTCCAGATCGTTAGCCATTCAGTCCGTCCTAGCGTGATGAAAAAAATGAGCATATACCGTGGCCTTATTGTTGATCCAGGTGATGCGAATTCTGTGGGTTTACAGTAGAGTAATTGTCGACGCATGCTCACCCGAAGCAAAGCAAGGGCGCACTTATGCAAACTACGTTTGCGTGCGGTCGTCAAGCCGACAAATCCAGAAAATCAAAAGCAAATTCTAGGTACTCAATTTTGGCGATTTACTCGGCCAGCGTTAAGGCAGTCAGCAGAAGCCATGGCCGTTCGGCCACCGCTTCTGCTGCCTATCGTATCGCCGGGAAAATCACGGATCATCGAACCGGCTTGATTCACGATTTCACTCGTAAACAGGGAGTTGAAAGTGTGTCGATGCATTTGCCTGCTGGGCTCTCATCGATGACAAGCGAGGCTTTGTGGAATGCCGCCGAACTGGCGGAAAAAAGGAAAAATTCCACCGTAGCGCGGGAACTGCTGGTGGCGTTACCGCACGAGCTAACGGTGGATCAACGAAGCCGCTTAGCCGCTCGAATGGCAATTGAATTGGTCCAGCGCTACCAGATCGCGGCTCAAGTCGCGGTGCATTTACCTGACCGTGAAGGCGACAATCGCAATCATCACGCGCACATTCTGTTTACTACTCGCCGACTCAATCGGTTTGGATTGGGTGAGAAAACACGCGAACTCGATGACCTTAAGCGCGGTCCTGAAGAAGTGATTTGGATTCGGGAAATGGTTGAGCGCTGCACAAACACTGCGCTCACTGCTGCTGGGCATGATGTTCGCGTTGACCGACGGAGCTTGGTTGAACAACGGAAGGCTGCACTTAGCGCAGGCGACCAGGTATTAGCTCATTTATTGGATCGGGCCCCGACTCTTCATGAAGGTCCGCGAGTGACGCAGATCCGTCGTGAGTGCACGAGGTTCAGCCGTACTCCTATGGGGTTGCTGGACCGGGCCGCGGTAAACGACGACATTCACACACTGCTTAAATCTCGCCTTCAGCTGGTTGTTCTGAATGCACAGATTATTGATCTGGACGCTGAGCGGGCCAAGCGTCGACCCCGTGCGTATGAACAGCGTCTTTATTGGCTTGAGAACGAACTTTCTACTATCCAGAGCGCAGAGGGGAGGCTCAGTGATCTCGGGCGGCGTGTGTGTGCGGGGATTGAGCAGCGTCTAGCTCAGGCACGTACTGATGTATCTGCACCTGTCAGCCATTCTATTGAGGCTGAATGGCTCGCTCGGCTGTGGCGAGGGGAAGTGATCCAAGAGCTCAAGTCGTCACCTATCATGGATCAAAGCTCTAAACGTCGATTAGCCGAAATGCTGAATTTCCCCCTGCCTGAGGGTGATACCGAGCGCCGGCAGCAATGGCTGATGCTGTTGGAAGAAGTACAGAGGGCTGAGTCAGCTAATTTTGGAGCTGCGGAACAGCACTACGAAACGCAGTCGTATACGGATGGCTCGCCAAGTCGAGTTGAATCTGAAGACCTTTCCTTGTGGTATTCAGTACGCCAGATGCGACTGGACGCAATTGACGCGGCGTTGTGTATGGCTCAGACCTCATCTGCACATGGTCGAGATGTTCGGAGCATGGTTAGTGCTCTTCAAGGTCTACGTGCTGAGATTCAAGCCCTTACCCCTGAAAATCTGAGTGTGGCCGGAATGCAAGAAGCTGTCGCGAGTGAGCGGGACGAATTTTTGCGCTTGCCTGAGTGGCTTAAGCAACGACAGTCGCTATCTCCAGATCTTCGGCCTAGCGGGCCTCGTCTCGGTTGAATGGTTTGGAGGGCCGCTAGGCGGAAACCAAGGCGCATCGAGCGCACCTGGTCTTTCACGAATCAACTGTTTTTGATCAACTTAATCCCATGGTAACGCTTTAAAAAACTCGGTCACCCTGGCATAGGACTCATCGAAATCTGGAAGGTCAACAACTGTATCTTTGAGTAATGGATATTTTTCTGAGGATCTTCTTTTGATTTCCGGATCATCTATACCATCGCGATGAAGCAGATAATCAATTTTTTTCCCTTGGCTTTTATTTATTAATGAGCTCAGTATTTTGGTTTTTTCTGAGTCACTTAGAGGTTTTATTGTTGTTAATAGATAATTAACATCATATATGTCTTGTTCTCGGCCTCTATTCCGTACTTCTTGCTGCAAAATAGATCTAATTTTTTCTGCTATCAAGTCGCATATGTCATACGCTTGAATTTCATCATCATTGTCGCCAAGTTTAAGCATTTCTACATTGTATGATTTTTCATTAAAGCTGTAATCGATAACTATAACTAGCGAACAATTCCTATCCTCCAGACGCCTCATTTGTGCTGCATTGCTTCTCAGGCAATAGGCTAGTTTCATTTTTATAGTGGGAAAGGTGCCTTGTGGGTTCGGTTTTATATCATAGGATTGTAGTTTGCATTTAACGCCATAGTTTAAAGAAGACTCTACTAAATCCATCGAATCATTTAATGTTGATTCAAACTCATCCAGATTTATTTCGGAGAGAGTTTTCTCCGTGGAGAAATCGATGTCAGTAGTAAATCGAGTACTACCATAGCGAATACCGAGAAGGGTTCCGCCCTTGATGATCATGCTAGTTCTTAGAGATTCGTCTGAAGAGATCGCGCGTAAGATTATGTGTGTGGCTTGTCTAGCTAGCAGAAAGTCCCGTGGTGCCTCTGCAACCCATTGTTCAATGTCTATTTCCATATTCTTGTGCTGACTCTGCATTTAATGAAAGTGACCAATCCTCGTCGAATATAGACGAAAATGGCACTCCAGGAACTAGGATTTTTGAACTGCCTCTGGTTTTTTTTGATTCTTGCTGCCATTCAGAAAGTAGAGGATGTTCAACACCAGCAATTTTCTGCAGGGCAAATCCCACCCTCGCAATATCAATTTTTCTGGTTGTTTTGTGTTTTAGCTCATTTATGATAGCGGATGAATATTTTTTACCGTTCTCGGCATATATCTCTAACACATGGTCTATGCCGCCACATTCATCAGGGTACCTAAACATATCGATAAATGTTTTTCCGATGGATGCTACCTTTATCGGGCTATTTCTAACCTCTAAAGGCTCAACATATTTTGTCTCGACTGAGACAATCAATTCTTGTCCGAATATATTGGTGTGCTTGGGAAAGCTTGGAATGAAATGTTCTAAATCAAAATCTACTTCCGGATCTATAGACAAATCTAATAGTGATCTTTTTTTCCATTCGTTTAGGGGGCAGGTAGTGAATCGAACAACTTTTGGTATTTTATCCGTTAATCCATACCAAGCCATTGCGTTAATTTTCGACAGATAGCCATACGGATAGATAGTACAAACTGTTTCAGCCGGACTGTACTCAGTCTTCCCTTTTATAACATAAATGCCTGGTGTATTTGCGCTACCATATATTTGATGATGTTTTACGTCGTTGTTTATATTAGTTAATATTCCAGTCCGTTCTACTCTGTCGATATAGTTGTGGAAGTCGTCTACGGATGCGTAGTCTTTTCTTATAAGTGAAATACGCGCGCCTTTATAAACTTTCTCCATGAATAGTATGAATATTTGTTCTGAAAGTTTTTCCTTGGTGATCACTGAATACGGATATTCCTCTAGCACCCACGTAGCCAATGCTTCTTCTAGTAAAAACATCGAAATCCTCCTGATTCTAACGACTCTTACCAGATATACGTCCTAAGGACGTATATCTGGTAAGAGCTGGTATGTCAATAAAAGCCTGTGTTTACAGGCTTCTTTTTTTATGTTACCTTTTAGCCGCTATAATAAATCCTTAGGATTTATTATAGCGGCTCTTATATCAAAAATTCACTTCTTAGAGCATTGTTCGGTTTTTAGGTTTTTGGCTGCCCTTTGGCGCGAATGAAAGGAGCCATCGCGCAGATGAATAAAGGAAAGAATTCTTTCCTTTAACCCTATAAATGCTGGTTAAAGGAAAGAATCCTTTCCTTTGTTGCGTTCATGAATAGTACTTCGAGCGCTTGCAGTGAATTGGGGGCCTTGCTCCTCCTCAAACCAGCCGTTTGAGCGGACAGCCCCTGCTAAT
>NZ_CATKPX010000054.1:0-8512 GCF_949767755.1 Pseudomonas sp. IT-P4
CTCAGTGGTAGGGCGGGGCCGCACAGTAGGTTGCTTTTTACCTCGGGAATATCGACGGCAAGGGTGTACTGCCCTGTGCGGGGGTCAGTACCGCCCTTCATCCAACTCATGAAACCGAAGGCTTGGGAATGCACTGCATTCGAAGTAGTCATGTCATGCATCTCATATTAAGAGAAGGAGATTTTTTTTGAGTCAGGGAGTGGTAGGAGGTTTTTTTGAAATATTAATTTTCACGCAGGAAAGTTTGTCCCGTAAGTGGGAGTCTGTATCATTTTGTATCATTTGTAAGCCAGGCGCAATTATTTGGTTGGGGCCATAGGCGGCCAGGTGATCTAACTCGATGTTATCGACAGTGGTGGTGATTTTTTTTATTGTTTTAAGTGTGACTAAAAAATCGTAGGTGCCTTTAGTACAAATATCGCCGACGCCCTCGTAATCACTCAAGATAACTTCGGTGGCGGAGGGTACTTCACGGAAAGTAATAGTCCGGACTTTGTCGTTGAAGTGGTCGCAGGGAGTAGAAGTCCTTCTCAAATTGTACCGGACCGACGTTGTCGGTAACACTGGAAGTGGCAAAACGCAAGTTGCACCGTCTTCTTTTCCTAGAATAATTGAGCCCGCCATTGTCAGGTTTGAATAGGCGATGGGAAGGATCATTAAAAGTCCGTAAGTAGCTGCTTTTATGTAATTCATGGCGTACCTCGTGAGTCATGCAGCGCATCTGAATGAAAACACCTGGCTTAACATTAACAGGAGATTGTGTTTTGCGAACCTATCAGTTCTGATAGTTGTATTGAAATCTTTTGCCGAAAAAAACGATGACTGGACTGTGTTGTCCAAGGGGGGGCGAAGGTAGTGAATTCAGTTGGTTAGCGGAATAACCTGGTAGGGGCTGTGAAGTCGACGCTTAATCCGGAGTGCTCATAATATCGGTGGTGTGATGTTTGGTAACCTAGCAGTTCTGTTAGTGGTAAATGCGGTGAAGGAGGAATAGGGTGCAGTTCAAATGATTTGTCGAGTTTGAACTAAAGGATGAATACCAATGGAAGACGTGAATCCCCCGCCGGTTATCGCCGATCGCTCTTTGAATGGCGACGCGATTGACCTGGATCAGTTGGGCGACCGACCATTGTTGACCTACATAAAGTACCCCGGCATTGCCCTGAATGATGTGCTCTGGCCAAACTGGAGAGGCTGCGGAGCGCAAGGCGAAGTTGAGGACTTCAGTAACTCAAGGCTGGATGTCACCACCGCGGGGGGATACACACCAGAACTAGGAATGCCCGCCTACATTCCCAATGCCCGCCTCAAAGGGCTTAATCAAGGGTGGGCATTTTATTCCTACGCATTGGGAGCCTCAGGAGACCCCAATACCCGAGGGCCCGAGTCTCTGCGAGTGTTCTGTTATGTCGGCATCCGTCCCGGCAAATCCAGTCACCTGCCGGTTGTGCAAATAAAAGAATCTCACCAGCTTGCACTCGACCCTGCTGCCGTGGGGGCGGCAGGCGCTAGCGCGATAGTTCCGCCCTATCGGGCCATGAGTATTGGCGACAAAGTAACGTTTACCTGGCAAGGGTACTTCATGGGCACGCCCGAACCCGCGTACAGCGACGCTCTTACATTGAAAACCGAGCATATTGGACTGCCCTTGAAGTTCACTGTGCCGCAGATCGAGGTCATCGGCATTCCGGGCGAACACGCCGAAGTCAGCTACCGCATCGAATATGCCGGCACCGGGCAGTCGAGTGAATCCGGGGTGCAGACGATCCAGATCGTCAAACCGGGCGCAGCGCTGCTGCCTGAACTGGTCATCAAGGACTATGCCGGTGGCCCGGTGGATCCAGGTCGCTATCCGGATGGTCTGACGCTGCAGATCAAACCTGTCTATGCAGGCATCCAGGAGGGTGATTGGGTGCTGGTGTACTGGGCTGGCAGTGGTACGGACAAGAGCGTGGTCAAGGCTCTGCGCGTCGATCGTTCGACTCTCGACAGTGGTGTGATCGATTTTCACATTGAACCACGCTGGTTGTCGGTTAGCGGTGGCGGTCGGGTGACGGTGAGCTATCAATATGCCCGCACGGGCGGAGCGGAATCCGGTGAGCCCCGGCAACTGGACATCAGTATGCCTTTGCATTTACCGGCACCGATTGTGGATAACGCTACCCCCGCCGGAGAGAACCGAGGGGATCTGCAGGCCAGCACCAGCGGCGCATACGTGAGCATACCCGCGGACGCGGAGACGGGGGCGGGGAAAATCGAGGTGCATTGGGAGGGCAATCCCAAGGGTGGGCGTGGCGTGATACTGGATCCTGTGGGGGGTAGCGGTCGGCGCTATCATGTTCCGTCCACATTGATCGCTGCCAATATGTCGATAGCGGAAGGTGCACGCTTTCCGGTGTATTACACCGTCACGCCCCCTGGTGACAAATCCATCCTTTTCAATTTGCTCGTCAAGCCGGTGCCCCGCTCGCAATATCCGGATACGCAATGTACCCAGGCCATGGGTACCAGCACGTTATCACTGCAAAGAGTGCCATCCACGGGGGCTGACCTGACAATCAACCCATGGCCATTCGTGGCAGTTGGTCAACTTCTGACAATAGAAGCCGCGGGTATCAGTAACAGCGGTGCAGTTTCTATCACCGTGCGAGACAAGGTTCCAGTCACGGATACAGAGTTTACTCAACAACAGATTAAAGAAAAGTTACCCCGTGCTTACTTGCAGTCCCTCAAGCTCAATGAACAATTCACCCTAAGGGGCTGGGTCAGCTTTGATGCTGGAGATACCTACGTGCCATTTAATGACACTAACCTTACGCTCACGAGTTAAATATAGCTGAGTGTGTTTTATCTTATCTAAGGGAAAGGAGATTTGTCGTGGAAAATAATTCAATCGACGACATGCTGGTGTGGCTTGAACAAGAGCAGCGCACTTTAAAATGGGATGCGATTCTGGCCTATGATCGTACCAAGACCAATGCTGTGTTGCTGCAGGAATACATCGCGCGCTTTAGTGCCGGCGACTATATGGAGCCAATTACTGAAGAGATAGAGGACAACACGACACCCACGCAAAAGGAATATATCACTGACTATGTGATGGACCGTCCGCGGTTGTCGTTTGTCAATTCGAGTCTGGAAAACTCCAAAGCCAAGTTGAGTATGAAGGTGATCGGTGGCTCGCACCTTACGTATTCAAAACCTGAAGGAGCATCCGCGTGGAGCGTTTCAAAAATTGCTTTGGAAGATGCGCTGGATGGGCCTCGGTTAGAATTCAATATCGACCTGAGGGTCGCTCCCGGATCAGTTACATCCGCCGGGCAGGTCGAATTGAAGCTGGACGCGGGCACTGATTATCGGTTGACGTATGTTGAAACTCCGCACCTGCAAAGAGTGGCGGGTGAGCGTATGAAACGTCGTTTTAGTGCATTGCCCGAATCGCAAAAAACGTTTGTGTTGAATCAACTGGAGTTCACGGAAAATCAGTTTCTAAAACCCAAGAACTTCGTCATTCGCACGCATAATAAAAAAGGATCAGGTGCCCGACTGCTAGCGAACGAAGACGAGAATGAGGGGGCGGTATTGCTCCTTATTACAATGGAAGGTGGGGTCGATGGCCTGTTTCCTGGGATGAATAGTGACCTGCGGTATTTGCTTCCTGATGGGTATTCGGCGACGGTGCTGCTTGGCCAGGAATATATTACAGAAAAAATATTCTCAGACGGGCTGAAAAAGATGTCGAGTAATCTTCCCGCGCAATTTGAGACTGTATGGGGGGGAGATGGAAAAAGAATCACAAAGCTTGTCTCGAAACAAGCATATCGCAGAATAAATCAACGTCGCTCTACCGATTATGCTGGTGCTAGATTCACGTCGCCATACATTGCATTACCAATGCCATTGCGTCCGGGAAGCCCGGATAGTTTTTTTGAGATGAGACTTGCCAATGACAGTATTTATTTTGATTGGACAGAGTCTGCATGTGGGCAATCGCTAGATTGGAACACTAGTGATGCTTCTGAGGTTGATCGGTTGGTCTTCTCAGCGTGGTTTCTTAACATCAGGCTAATATTTTCTATAGATAGCACTTCCCAGATGATGAAGCTTAATGTTGATCGCGAAGCGTCGAAGGAGGATTTAAGAGTGTCTGTCGGACAATTGCCTCTTAGTCAGCATCATATCGATATGGCTAATAGTTTTTTGGTGAGTTTGTTTGAGGATGATATTTTTACAGCATATTTAGACTTCATTAGTCCAGTAGAAGCCATCAACATACTGACGCTTAACAGTCTGTTGTTCCGTAGCGGCGATGCTGTTAAATATGAGCACGTACATCTCCCAACCGACCTCGCTCTTTTCGGCCAAGTCGGGCCCACTCAAACCGCTTTCACTGTCAGCCCTCTGGAAACCGTACTCGGCCACTCCGGTGAGTTTCAGTTTAAAACAGAGCCCGTGCGCACAGGGGTGACCTGGAAGGTCGAAAACATTCCCGGCAGCACCGGAAACCCCGGCACCATCAACACGTCCACGGGGCTATACAAGGCGCCGACTGCCGCCCAGCTCGAAGGCGATCACACCCGTGTCAAAGTGACTGCCACGGCGGGTACTCATACCAGCTCTGCGCTGGTTGCCGTGCTTCGTCGCGATATCACTATCAACCCGCTGGTGCAAACGGCAACCGCTGGTGATCCCCGGGGGCGTGAAATGTCCGCCGGCACTTTGGACGGTGGTGCGCTGAGATGGAGCGTGGATCCCGCGTCGGGCGCCCGAGTGGAACCCAGCCTGGAACCGGAAGGGGATCACACCTACTATCCCGGCCCGCTTAAACCGAAGACCGGATTTCATATCGACAGGATTGAGGTGACGAACCCACGAAGCAATAAAACTGAATATTCGACCGTTCTGGTGATTCACGGCGTGCCCGTTTTTACCGTGATAATTGATAAAACAGCCAGTTTGCCGGCGAACAAAGTTCAGTTGGCTGTGGTGGGGACAGATGGCAACCCCATTGCTCCAGGCGTCATTGACTTGACGTGGGAGGTTCTGGCGGGGTCGGGGCAAGTTGATCAAAAATCTGGAGTGTTTACTGTTGACCCTGCAGGGGTAGACAAGTTTGCGGCCATTATTACAACGTTCCCTTCCTCGGTACCGGATTTTCTTCCGGATAGCCAAGGCTACATCATCCTGCCAATGCCACTGTTCAGTATTCCGGAAACTATTCGAATGCTAAGTGTGGATGGGCAATAAATTGCTATTTACTATTGCTTGGGAGAACGGTTATGTCCGCTAATTCGCTGGAAAGCTTATTGAATCAAATGAAAGGAGGCTCGGTAACCCATGGATGGGGGGCTATTGCTGCTTTCGGTCGTGCGCAGCTCAATCGACTGCTGGAACAACAATACCTTGCCTGGTTGAGCGACTCGCGTTTTGTTCCACCGATCAGTGGCGACATTGTACTGGCGGATGGGGCAGAGTCTGTGAAACTGGAAGACCTGTTTCTGGGTAAACCGGTGCTGTCGTTTGCAACCGCTTCATTGAATCTATCTGTTGTCACCCTGAAGATGAATATCGTGGGTGGTACCTATACGGCGATGAGTCACGCGATAGGCAGTGTTCCCAGGTTAATGTCCAGCTTCAGTATCACTGAAGAGATGGGCTATCACATCGAACTGAAAGTCGATCTGGGCCAGGTTGAAGGCGAAGTGGATAAGCGGGGTCGGGTGACTCTCGATCTGGGCAGCGACCCAACGATGAAATGCAACCTGGGCGGGTTTGCGGCCATACAGACTAAAATCGCTGCGTTTATCCACACGCGATTGGCGGCGTTGCCAGGTGATGCGCGGACCTTCGAATTGGGCCTGTTTGATTTTAGCGGCTACAACCCATTGAGTCCCAAGGGATTCTACCTACGGACTCAAAGAGCGCCCGGAGCTGATGATCCGTCGGCACTTAATTATGGGGATGGAGCTGTGCTGGTGTTCATCCGCCTGAAAGTCAAGGATGAGAATGGTGAGGGGTTGCCCAGCGATGGCAGCGGCTTCCCTTATTTGATTCCGGATGATCAGGCGGCGGGTAAACAGCTTTATTCGGCGTCATTGGTGTTGAACCATGAAAACCTGGGCCTGCTGGAAGAGACGCAGCTGGATGTGCTGAAAAACCTGCTGTTTCCCGGTGAGAACATCTTTGTCGAAAGCACCAACGGTCGCCATACACCTTTTGATTTGCTGGTGCTGGGCAATGTCAAAGCGACCGAGGAGAGTGTCGAAGTTCAACCGCCATTTGTCAGCCTCAAAGGAGGCAAGGAGCAGCAGTTCAGTGCCCGTAAGAGCGACGGCTCGACAATCAATGCCACTTGGAGCGTGAGCAACCCGATTGACCCGTTGTCGGTTGGGACAATTACCGTGGCGGGCTTGTACACGGCACCGGTCACCCAGCGGATGGGCAAGGAGCGCCAACCCATTGTGGTGACTGCACAGTATGCCGACGCGGGCCGGCAGCAGACACGATCGGCGTTGGTCCTGGGCGTGTTCGAAAGCATGGGGGTTTCACCGCGGGTCAATATCAGCGGGGTGGGTGCCAGCGCCAACCCGATTCCATTGACCGTCAGCTCTGTCGCCGGCGCGGAACTGGTCTGGCCCACGCTGACTCCGGCAGAAGGCGTACTGACCGTCATTGACAACAATCATGCGATCTACACACCACCGGCAAGCCTGGCGGCACCGTTGGCGATCCAGAAGATCAGCGTCAGTGAAAAACTGACCAATGAGCTGATTGAAGCGACGATCGTGTTGGTGGCAGCCCCGCACAATCTGCCCGTCGAGCCACCGTACGTCGCCTCCGCAACGGCGTCATTGCCTATCCAGTTAAGTACCCAATTGCCTCCGGACGTTTTGCTCTGGGAAGTGATCGGTGAGGGCAGCGTCGATCAATTCGGCCTGTTTACGCCACCACAGGCACCTACCTCCCGCTTCAGTGTGGTGAAATGTTCTTACTCAGACCACGGTATCGTTCTGGCCAGCGGTTTCAGCGTGATCCAGCTCACCGAGCAACTGGAACCCGTTCCGCATTGGTTAAGTCTGGAGAAATTTACAATTGAAGCGGTTGGCGGGCGTGATACCGCTTTTGCCAATGGTTGTCAGCAGATCCCGGTACTGATTACGCTTGAAACCAAAACGACCACGGTTGGCGGCCAGGAATATGACATCCCCGTCAGCGATGCCGAGTTGGCGACCTTGAGGCTCGTCGACAAGGCTACCGGTGCGGAAGTCCCTTTCGTTCATGTGGCGCAGGAGGGAATCGAGTACGGCAGCGGCACCCAGTTTGCAGCCAACAAAAAAAGAAATCGGTTCAGGTTTTTTTCGCGCACCGGGACGTCAGACATTTTCCCATTGGCGCCAGATGCACCGACAAACAACCGTGAGCGCCGCCGTGAACTTTACATACAAATGGGGGTAGGCGGCAGCCGGACGTTTTATGCTCGGTTTCAAGGGGTTGGCAACAGGACGTTTAACTCGATTGACTACGTAGACCCCGGTAAAGATGAAGTAACGGTGCATGCTGAAATATTCTTGCCGCCTGATCCCGATCCGGATCCGAACAAAAGCCCCTACAAATTCACCCGTGATCGGGTGACTCAGGATCGGGATGGCTATGATCTGCCACCCAGCGCGCAAAACCCTGAGGGTGACTATTTCAGCTTTTATCGTTGGTCCACCGATTATTGGCGTTTAAATTTTAATGTGCCTACTTCGGCGGGTTCCCGCATTGTTCCGTTTGTTACTTCGTCCATTGAAGCGAATATTTCTTCACTGCAATGGGAGAGCGAGCTACTGGACGAAAAATTCTTCAGCTATACCGGCTGCGCATTCAATCCAGCCAACTATGAGGGCAGTAATAGTCCGGTGCCCGAAGGGCTTTCATTTGACCCTTATCTCTGGGGGCTGATCAGGGAGCGGAGAAAAAAACTGAATCCCGTATTTGAAGACGGTAAAGAGCCTGCTGCGGGAGAGTTTGTTGTCAGTCTGCACCGCGTAGACGATATGCCGTATTGGTACGACGGGATGGCCAATGGTGATGAGCGCAAGCTTTTCAGGAAAAACCTTGAGCCCGGTCTAAAAATTACGTTGTTGGACATAGACGGTAATCGGCATGCTTTACAGGTTTCTTTTGAATCAATTGACAAGGAGGATAGTCGTAACAAGTTAGTGCTCAGGCGGCAGTAGTCGTTTGTTTGCAGGTAAATCTTATTATAAGTCATCTCTGTAAGTTTCGGCAATTACACCTTTACGGTGAAGTTGCCGAAGCCTTTCAGGCTCTTTTGTGTCGATAATTAATGTATTGAATACCTGAGGAAGATACACATGACCACTTCCAATGCCGTGCACTCGCAAGCCTTCGGGTTCATGAGTTTTGTTCAAGGTGGGGTTGACGATCGTACCGGACAATACACCGTCTCGATCAGCTTGCCCGAAGTCGAGACCAACCAACTTTGTGGTCCTGCGGTTCCATTAGT
>NZ_CATKPX010000055.1:0-7844 GCF_949767755.1 Pseudomonas sp. IT-P4
TCCCACAGGATTTGTGCCACCTGGAATTACTCGCCGGTCCCGGCGAACCCCGCGACAATCTCATCGATCACCGCCCGGACCCTGGCCGTATGCCGCAGGTCCGCGTGGGTCACCAGCCAGATGTCATAGGGCATCGGACGCGAGCGTTCCGGCCACAACCTGACCAACCCCTCCTTCTCCCCGATGTACACCGGAATCTCTCCGACTCCGATCCCCGCCGCAATCGACCGACGCACCAGCAGGCTGGAACTGAGGCTCGCGACAATCCGCCCGCGCGCCACCGGTTCCGAGACCAGCGTCAGGTCCTTGTTGCCCTGCAAGTACGGCTGATACACCACCAGGTCATGCCCGGCGAACGCCGAGCCCGGCTCCGGCACGCCGTGGGCGTCGACATAGGCTTGCGAGGCAAACAGCCCTACCGGCCAACGGGCGATACGCCGGGCAATCAGGTCAGGGTTTTCCGGCCGGGTGTTGCGTACGGCGATGTCCGCTTCGCGTTTTGCCAGGCTGAGAATCTGCGTGGTGGCGTCCAGTTGCACCCGTACATCCGGGTGTTGCCGATGCAAACGGGCAATCGCCGGGATCAGGAAATCAATCGCCAGGGAGTCGGTGGTACTGACCCGAACCGTGCCGGTCAAGCGATCGTCCAGGCCCTGGATCTGGCGCTCCAGCTCCAGCGCCGAATGCTCCATTTTCTCCACGGCCTTGAGTGCCGCTTCGCCGACAGCCGTCAGCGCATAACCTTCGGATGTGCGCAGGAACAAGGTCGCACTCAATGACTTTTCCAGCGCCGTGATGCGCCGGCCGACCGTGGCCTGGTCGACCCCCAACACCCGCGCCGCACCACGCAACGTGGATTCGCGGCAAACCGCGAGAAATACCCGGGCGTCATCCCAATTCATCACGTTCTCCTGACGATGCAATTACGCATCAGCATAGCGCGTAATCGCTGCATTAATGCTTCGTAAAACCTCGATATGCTGAAGGCCAGAGTGACCCTACAGGACAATGCACATGCACAGTTCATCGCCTCCCCTTACCCCGGCGCCCGGCGTGATCTGGCTGCCGATCTTCGCCGGCCTCTGCGCCAGCCTGGTCAGCATCGGCCTGGCGCGCTTCGCCTACACGCCACTGATTCCCTCGCTGATCCAGGCCCACTGGTTTTCCGCCAGTGACGTGGTGTACCTCGGCGCCGCCAATCTGGTGGGGTACCTGATCGGCGCACTGATCGGCCATCCCCTGGCACGCCGGACCTCGAACAAGACCGCCCTGCGCCTGATGATGCTGGCGGTGACCCTGGCGTTTTTCGCCTGTGGCTTTCCGTTGTCAGTGAGTTGGTTCTTCGGCTGGCGCCTGCTGTCGGGGATTGCCGGTGGCGCGATCATGGTGTTGGTGGCGGCCACCGTATTGCCCCGGGTCCCGGCGGCCCGCAAAGGCCTGGCCAGCGGCGCGATATTCCTGGGTATCGGCCTGGGCATCGCCGGGTCGGGGACGATCGTACCGCCACTGCTGAGCCTCGGCTTGCAGCAAACCTGGTTCGGCCTGGGCCTGCTGGCCTTGATCCTCACGGCTGCCAGTTGGTTTGGCTGGCCGACAACTGCGCACCCGACTACCGCAACGCCGTCGAATGCACCGTCGTCCCCCACCGACCCGAACGTTTACCTGCTGTTCGCCCAATACGCATTCATGGCGGCCGGGTTGGTGCCGGCCATGGTGTTCCTGGTGGATTACGTCGCCCGTGGGCTCAATGCCGGGGCACATGTCGGCGCGCTGATCTGGGTGATGTACGGCCTGGGCGCGATTATCGGGCCGGTGAGCTACGGCTTTCTGGCAGACCATCTGGGCGCGAAAACCGGTATCCGCATCGTGCTGGTGCTGCAAGCGCTGGCAGTCGGCCTTTTATCGATCAGCAGTTCGTTCGTGGCGCTGGCTTTACTGGCGGTGATCCTCGGCTCCTTCCCCCCAGGCATCGTGCCGCTGGCGTTGGCGCGGGTGCATGAACTGATCCCCGGGCATCATCAGCAACAGGTTGCCTGGAGTCGCGCCACCGTGTCGTTCGCTACTTTCCAGGCGCTCTCGGGGTTCGCTTACTCGGTGCTGTTCAACGCCAGTGGCGGCCATCATGCCTTGATGTTCGTGATTGCCGCCGGCGCCATCGTTGTAGCGCTGTTGCTGGAACTGGGCAGCCGACTGTTCAGACGTTCGACCAAATTTTTAACGCTCAATACAGGTATCTGAAATGACACTCCCGCAGACCATGACCCTGATCGAAATCACCGAACCCGGTGGCCCTGAAGTCCTGCAGCCGTGCCAGGTGCCTGTGCCCGTTGCAGGGGCCGGCGAGATTCTGATCCACGTACACGCCGCCGGGGTCAATCGCCCCGATGCGCTGCAACGGGCGGGCAAGTACCCGATGAAGCCCGGCATGAACCCGAACCCGGGGCTGGAAGTGGCCGGTGAAGTGGTGGCGATAGGCGCTGGTGTCTGCGAATTTGCGCTGGGCGACAAGGTCTGCGCCCTGACCAATGGCGGCGGGTATGCGCAATACTGCGTGGTCCCGGCCAGTCAGGCCCTGCCGATCCCCGAAGGCATGGACTGGGTGCAGGCGGCGGCCCTCCCGGAAACCTTCTTCACGGTGTGGGCCAACCTGTTCGGCCTCGGCGCTGCCCGCCAGGGTCAGCGCGCCTTGATCCACGGCGGCACCAGCGGCATCGGCACCACCGCGTTGATGTTATGCCGCGAACTCGGCATCGAAGCATTCGCCACCGCGGGCAGCGACGAAAAATGCGCGGCGATCCGCGAATTGGGCGCCGAGGCGATCAACTATCGCGATCAGGATTTTGTGCAGGTCATCGCGGAAAAAACCGCGGGCCAGGGCGTCAACGTGATTCTCGACATCATGGGTGGCTCGTACCTCAACAACAATGTGGCCGCCCTGGCCATGGAAGGTCGCCTGGTGATGCTCGGTTTCCTCGGTGGCGCCCATGCCAGGGAAGTCGATTTACTGGCGATCATGGCTAAACGCGCCGTCGTCACCGGCTCCCTGTTGCGCTCGCGGACCCGGGAAGAAAAAGCCGCCATCGCCCGTCAGTTGCAAGAGCACGTATGGCCAGTGCTGAGCGCCGGACGCTGCCTGCCGATGATCGACCGGGTTTACCCGCTCACGGAAGCGGCGCAGGCCCATGCCCGGATGGAAGCCGGCGATCACATCGGCAAGATTGTTCTGCGGGTGGAGAGTTAATGGCTCAGGGCTCGCAGGGTTCCTGAAGGATGGCGGCCCCTGCGCCCTGCTCCCCCTGATAACGGGCGCGATAGCGCCCGGGGCTTTCCCCGGTCCACTTCTTGAACGCCCGATGGAAGGCGCTGGGTTCCTGGAACCCCAGTTGCTCGGCGATATCGCTGATGCTCGCATCGCTCTGACGCAGTTGTTCAAAGGCCACGCCTCGGCGTACTTCGTCCTTGATTTCCTGATAGGAACAGCCTTCACGCTCCAGTTTGCGGCGGAAGGTGCTGGGGCTCAGGTGCTGTTCCAGGGCAAAGGCCTGCAACGTCGGCCACTCGCTGTAATGACTGCCGCGCAAGCGCTGATGGACCTGGGATGCCAGTCCGTGCTGGTTACGGAAGCGGATCACCAGCCATTGTGGCGCTGTACGCAGGAACACTTTCAGCGACGCCAGGTCTTGAGCCACTGGCAGGCGCAAGTAGTGACTGGCAAATTCGATTTCGGTGCGCTCGGCACCAAAGGTCAGGTTGGGGCCCCAAAGCAGGCGGTCGTCACCCAGCGACAGGCGCGAATGGCGGAAGTCCGCACGATCAATGGGAATGCGCCGCCCGCCCAGCCAGCACAGCAGACTGATCATCAACACCAGGAAGGTTTCTTCACCAAACCGGCTGGCGTCGTTGTCCGTCGAGCGGGTTTCAAGGCTGATCACCGCACGCTTGCCACGCACCGCGAGCGAGCCGCGAAAGTCTCGCAGGAACAAGCCGAAGTTGGCCAGGCATTGACGCATGGCCTTGTGCAGATCGGGCTCCTGAATCAGGGCACGGCAAATCAGGGCGAAACTGCCCGGCGGCATGCCATGGGAGTCGAGCCCGAAAAACTCATCGTCGAGCTCGCGGATCTGGATCAGCCACAACGCCGCAAACGCGTTGGCCGGCACCCGCGCCGTGGGTTGGTGCATGACCGCCGGATCAATGCCCGCCTGCTCGAGCACGGCCGTCACGCGCTGCGGATCATCCCTCAGCCCATGGATCATTGCCTGCACGAAATAGGCGGCAACCGAGTCCTTTTCCCGCATTGGTTCGCTTCTCTCTCATCACCCGAATGGCAAAAAACATCAGTGCCGTTGAACAGTTTTGGCATAGGACAACCGCCCTGCCGGCTCTAGACTCGCGGCAATAGTACGCCTTCGGCCGCCGTCGCGGCCAAGGTATCGCAGGGTTTGATCGAAGGATGGGAAGATGAATCTGCAAAACATCGGAGTGATCGGTGCGGGCACCATGGGCAACGGTATCGCGCAAGTCTGCGCCATGGCCGGTTTCAACGTGACCTTGCTGGACATATCCGAAAGCGCTTTGCAAAAAGCCGTCGCAACGGTCGGTAAAAACCTGGACCGGCAGATCGCCAGGCAAACCCTGACGGTGGAGCAGAAACAGGCCACCCTCGACAAAATTCGCATCAGCACCGATTACAGCGTCCTGGGTGACGCGCAACTGGTCATCGAAGCGGCCACTGAAAATCTGGACCTGAAACTGCGTGTGCTGCAACAGATCGCCGCGCAGGTCAGCAACGAATGCGTCATTGCCTCCAATACCTCGTCGCTGTCGATCACCCAACTCGCCGCCAGTGTCAGCCAGCCTGAGCGCTTCATCGGCCTGCATTTCTTCAACCCGGTGCCGGTGATGGGCCTGATCGAAGTCATCCGTGGCCTGCAAACCAGTGACGTGACCCACCAACTGGCGCTGGACATGGCGACCACTCTAGGCAAAACCGCGATTACGGCGGGTAACCGTCCGGGATTCGTGGTCAACCGGATCCTGGTGCCGATGATCAACGAAGCGATCCTGGTGTTCCAGGAAGGCCTGGCCAGCGCCGAAGACATCGACGCCGGCATGCGCCTGGGCTGCAACCAGCCTATCGGCCCATTGGCCCTGGCGGACCTGATCGGCCTGGACACCCTGTTGTCGATCCTCGAAGCCTTCTATGACGGTTTCAACGACAGCAAATATCGCCCGGCGCCACTGCTCAAGGAAATGGTCGCCGCCGGTTACCTGGGACGCAAAACGGGGCGCGGCTTCCATGCCTATGCCTGAGCGTTGCTCGCGCTTTGCCGAGTACCGGGACAAGGTCCTGGAGCTGTTTGCCTGCAAGGGGTTCGGCCAGGTCGGCATGCGCGAGCTCGCGACGTGCCTGGGGCTCTCCCCGGGCTCGCTGTATCACCATTACCCCAGCAAACAGCATCTGCTGCTCGACCTGATCGAGGAATTCTACGAGGAACTGCTGGCTACCCTGGGACGTATCCAGCAAAAAGCCCCGGGCAAGCGCGACAAGCTCAACAGCCTGATCCGCGCCCATCTGAACCTGTATCGGGAGATGCCTTGGCATTTCCGCCTGGTGGAGCGCGACAGCGGTTGCCTGAACGAAGAGCAGCAGGCTCGGGTCCGGCAATTGCGCGAGCAATACGAACGCACGTTGCTGAGGATGCTGGGCGCGAAGTCGCGTTTCAGCGAGCAAGGTCAGCTGGCGGCCGGGCATGCCATTGGCGCCCTGCTCAACAGCGCTCCCAGCTGGCTGACGCCACATGTGCTGGACGAGCAGGAACGTGATGAGCTGCTCGAGAGCATGGTCAGCGGTGCCATCGAACGTGTACTGGCGCCACGGCGCGTGCCGGAGGCGATAAGCCTCGCGCGTCCTATTGAAAAAACATCTAAAGAAACACAAGCTTCGACAAAGATTTAGCGCTTTGCTTGTCGGCTCGACACAATCGGAATTCGCCGAAAAAACCGGCGTCCAAACCGATGTATGTACTCGAACACCTGGAGCCGACCATGAAAATCAATCCCTACCTTATCTTCAACGGCGACTGCAAAGCGGCCTTCACGTTCTACGCGCAGTGCCTGCAAGGTCAGATCGAAGCCATGTTGACCTTCGGCGAAACGCCGGCTGGTGAACATTTCCCCAAGGATCTGCACAACCTGATCATCCATACCCGTCTGATCGTGGGCGATCAGGCGATCATGGGGTCGGACACCACACCGGATCGCCCCGTGGATAAAATGAGTGCCTGTTCGATTTCACTCAACGTCGACAGCATTGCCGAGGCCGAGCGGGTCTTCAATGCGCTGGCGAACGGTGGCTCTGTGCAAATGCCACTGGAGACCACGTTCTGGGCGGCGCGCTTCGGCATGCTGGTCGACCGCTTTGGTGTGTCGTGGATGGTCAATTGCGAAAAGGATCAGTGAAAGACCTCAGTCGATTGACCGTCTTCAAGGCACTAAAAAGCCCAACCTGAAAAGGTTGGGCGTTCTGGCAACTCCCGGCCCGTCTGCTACCGTCAACTAGCCACATGGATAGCAGCGAACCAGAGGAGCGAACCCACTATGCCGGCCCACGACCTGTCCTGGCCCACCCGTTTCAAATGCTTGCTACTGGCCGGTGGACTGATCACCGGCCTGCTGACCCTCAATGGCTGCGCCACTGTCGACGCACAGACCACCGCGTATGTCGGCGTAGAACATCCAGCACCGACATCGCCGGACCATGTAGTCGTGCTGCGCTCGGAGCCTCTGCGTCCGCATGTGCGCCTGGGTGAAGTGTTGATCGACGCCAGCATCGACCCCGCCCCGCCGATTACCGAAGTCGAACAGAAGCTGCGGGAAGAGTCCGCCAAACTCGGTGGCGATGCAGTGGTGGTGGTCTATGACCACATTCAGGCGGTGGGTGCCTATGCCAGCGGGCCGCTGTGGGCTCGCGACGTGACGACCATCAAAGGACGCAAACTCAAGGGCATCGTGATCAAGTACCAGTAGATATCTCCCCTGGAAGACAGCGTCAACGGAGGTTGAATTTGAATGACGTGGTGATCGCCCTCATCGTTTTCGCCTGTCTGTCCGCCAGCGCACTGCTGGGCTCGTACGTGAGGGAGCGATTACCGAGCCATCATCTGAGCGACGACTCCGTGGCGGTGGTGAAGCTGGCCACCGGCCTCATCGCAACGATGTCGGCGCTGGTCCTCGGCCTGCTCGTTTCCTCTGCCAAAGGCACATTCGATACGGCCAATGCCGAACTGGAGGGCGCTGCGGCGAAAGTGGTTCAATTCGACCGCTTGCTGGCCCGCTACGGCACCGACACCCAGGGCATCCGCACCGAACTCAAGCACAACTACGCCGAAGTCACCCGAGTACTCGCGACCCGCGACCACCATCAGATTGCAGAACTCGATAGCCCCGAAATGATCCGTCGCTCCGAAGGCCTGCAACGCCAGGTCGAATCACTGACGCCTGGCAACGATGATCAGCGCACGCTGAAAGCCTCGGCATTGCAAGACATGGACACCGTGTTTGCCGCCCGCTGGCTGACCCTGTTGCAGGCCAATCAATCGATTCCACCGGTGATGCTGGTGATCCTGGTGACGTGGCTGGGGATTATCTTCGGCTCATTCGGTCTGTTTGCACCCTGCAACGGCACCATTGTCGCCGTATTGCTGATGTGTGCCTTGTCGACGGGGGCAACCATCCTGCTGGTAGAGGAACTCAATCGACCGCTTGATGGTTTTATCTGTGTGTCACTGGATCCCCTGGAGCACACGCTGGAGCGGTTGGGGCAGTAATTTCATTTCCTGCGG